>DQVR01000032.1 GCA_015661645.1 Pyrodictium delaneyi | reverse complement strand
CTCTCAATGATGCCACCAGTAGCGGTCATATCTAAGGGCTATGTGAGGCCCCCCATAAGGATATACGTGAGCGATAATATAATGGCTGTCTCGGCCGAGACACCAGTGCCGCCACAGGCCGTATACCCGCTGGCTAAGCTGCTGGTAGACTATGCTATGAAGAAGAGTATAGACTATATAACGTCAATAGTCGGTATAGCGTCGCCCAGTCGGCTGAACCTCGAGAAACCCGGTGTATACTGGATAGCCAGCAACGAGAAAGCGCGGAAACTAGTAGAAAGCTTAGACATAGACAGTTTTGCTAACGGCTACCTAGTCGGACCCTATGCCCTAATACTTAAGCAGGCTATACGTAGCCGTGTAGCAAACCTAGTGCTACTCGCTGACGCCTACGTGGAGTTCCCCGACCCCGAGGCAGCAGCAGAAGTGCTTACAGTAGTGTCAAAGCTAACCGGAATAGAGGTGGACGTAAAGAGGCTACTAGAGCAGGCAGAGATGATAAGGATTAGGCTTCGGGGCCTCATGAAGCAGACAAAGCAGGCCATGGCGGAGATGAAGACACCGAGCTCGCTAATGTACGCTTAGCGGGGGTGGGGTGGCCTTGTCCATCTACGAGGAGCTGCGCCATGAGTGGGAGAGACTCCGGCGCAAAATAATGAAGGAAGTTGACCGGATGCTATACGAGCTAGAAGAGGCGGTACACTACGGCTGGTCTCCCGACGGTAGCCTGCGGCCCCTATACACGATGTACGAGTACCCTGATCGCTACACAATACTAGTAGACCTAGCGGCTGCTGATATCTCGTCCCTAGAAGTCCGGGTTGTCGACGATAGGCTAGTCCTGGAGGCTAGGCTTGAGCGCGAGATACGGTTCAGCGACGTCTACGGGACATCCTTAGGCCGTGAGGTGAAGTTCCGACTATATAAGCATGAAATCGTGCTACCCCCGGATGCTGATCCTAGCGGTATTCATGTGAGGGTTAGGCCGAACAAGATAGTGGAGATAACTATCCCGAAGAAGCGGGGCTAAAAGAGGACCGGAAGTTTTTACACCTATGCGGGTGCATGCACTCCACACTGGGTGCGTGAACCGGCTAGGCAGCGAGAGGTGGCTACAGGCATGGCCTATGAGGGTATAATCGACCGCGATGAGAAGGGCTACCTCATACGGCTCCCAGAGGAGCTGATGGCGAGTCTACGTTGGCGCGAGGGCGACAAGGTAAAGATAGAGATGAGCGAGTGGAGGGGCAGGCTAGTAATAGTGGTGTATAAGTAGCTTCTGTGGGTCGTGTTAGGCTTCCGGGCTCCGAGTTTTTGATAGTGCGTTGAGCCTTCTCCTGCCCGCGGTCTTTATCTCGATGAGCCTCTCGGGGGTAAGCCTTCCCAGCACTATGTGTACGTGGATATCCTCCTCGAGGTCGAACTCTGTGTACACGCCTAGGCTGTTGAGCCTCCTCCGTGCCTCTTCGAGGCTAGCTGTACCAGCAACAGCTCTGGCTGGAGGTGTGTCCAGATAGGCTACGGCGGTGTCCAGGAAGACTGTTGCGGCCTGGTATATGCTTACCTTGACGTGGCGTGCCCCTCCTCTTATAGCTATGTTGCCGTAGAGGCCTCTTGCCGCCAATAGCGGTATCTGGCTGGCTTCCGTCTCTACGGCCTCTAGTATCTCGTCTAGTAGCTCGATGTCGTGCGGGTCCAGCCCTCGGATCCACCGGTAGCCGCCCTTGCGGGCTACGGCGGCTATTTTCCCGAGCAGCTGTTCTTCGGAGAGCTCGCCGTCGGCGCCTAGGCTGTGTACGGCAAGGACTGATGATAGGCTAGAGTTGGCGGCTGCTGCGAGCCCGAGGCTGTCGCCCAGCGGGCTCCACAGCTCCTCCTCGTGGCCATTAGCCAGTACGTCGCCGCCCACGTCGACGTCAAGTAGCGCCTCGCAGCCGTGAATAGTGGCTATCTCCTCTACAGCTCTACGTATAGCTAGCTCTCCGCCCCACGTGTTAACAGCATAGACCGGTAGGCCCCTCAGTAGCGAGGCTACCTTGCATGCTGCGGGCTCAAACACATAGCCGCCCCGGAAAGCTGCGCATCCCGGGAACAGCCGGGCGGCATCGCCCCCGGCTAAAGGCTCGGCGCCAGCTAGGCTACTCAGGGGAACGGGTCCCGGATTAGGGTCCCTCACGAACCTCTCCCAGAGGGAGGCAGCCACTACAGCGTCTACACCCTCCCGGCGCAGAGCTTCAGCAAGCATAGAGGCGGTAGCTATGTCCCCGCCTCCGCCGGTGGAGAGGACTAGCACGCACCGCGGCTTCGTCTCGAAGAGGCTAGTAGCTATACACATAGGCTGTACCACCGCCCTCTCGGCCGCTTCCTCCTAGGACAGGCAGGTGTACGACCACCGCTTAGAAAAGGAGTCCTACCCCTAGTGTTGCATGGGTGTGCTAAGCTGCGGGGTGCTTAGCCCTGGGCAAGTTGTTCGGCACAGACGGTGTCCGGGGTATAGTAAACGAGCAGCTAACCCCCGAGCTTGCTCTCCGGCTAGGCTCTGCCATAGCGAGCTACTATGGCGAGGGTATACGCGTCCTCGTTGGCCGTGATGCGCGCGCGGGTGGCGATATGATACTACACGCTGTTGTTGCAGGTCTCCTCTCTTCCGGTGCACATGTATACATTGTGCATGGCGGTGGGTTTGCCCCGACCCCGGCTATACAGTACGCGGTCAAGGAGTTAGGCTATGATCTCGGCGTCGTAGTCACTGCTAGCCATAACCCGCCCCAGTATAACGGCATCAAGGTGGTCGGGCCGCTCGGGATAGAGATAGACCGTGACACCGAGAAGAAGATAGAAGAGATATACTTTGGGGAGAGGTTCCGCCGCGTGCCCTGGAGTAGGGCAGTATACGAGGCCTCAGTGGAGCCCCGCGTAGTAGACCTATACGTAGACGCTGTGGTAGACCGTGTAGACAAGAACCTTATAAAGAGTAGGGGCTTTAGAGTACTTGTCGACTGTGCTAACAATGTGTCGTCGCTAACAACCCCTGCTATTC
This sequence comes from Pyrodictium delaneyi, assembly GCA_015661645.1. Taxonomy (GTDB): domain Archaea; phylum Thermoproteota; class Thermoprotei_A; order Sulfolobales; family Pyrodictiaceae; genus Pyrodictium; species Pyrodictium delaneyi_A. The sequence continues at coordinate 6,742 of DQVR01000032.1, read as the reverse complement.
TGAGGAAGCTAGGCGTAAAAGCCTACACGCTGGCGTGCAACCTTAGCCCTACTCCCTACCGTGAACCCGAGCCGACTCCGAGTTCACTCGCAGAGGCGGCATCCGTGGTCAAGGCACTAGGCCTAGACCTTGGCGTGGGCCATGACGGTGACGGTGACCGCGTCATAGTAATCGACGAGAAGGGCGAGGTGTGGTGGGGCGATAGGACCGGTACGTTGCTGACAGCCTATATAGCCGAAGAGAAGCTGCTAGACGCACCAAAGAGGCTCTACACTGCTGTGTCTAGCAGCAGGCTTGTCACAGACTACCTCGAGCCGCGGGGAATAGAGGTAGCCTGGACACCCGTGGGCTCGATAAACATAAGCTATCGTTTACTCCAGGAGGGGGGTGTCGCCGGCTTCGAGGAGAATGGGGGCTTCATATACCCGCCGCACCTCCTGGCCCGCGACGGCGGTATGACACTGGCGCTCTTCCTGGAGATGCTAGCAAAGAAGAACGTTAGGGCCTCTGAGCTGTTTAGTAAGCTGCCGAGGTACTACGCTGTTAAGACCAAGGTGCCTATGTCGCGCGAAAAGGCAGTAGAAGTAGTGGAGGCGTTGAAGGAGGAATACATGGGCAAGCCGGGCTACCGTATAGTGACGGTTGACGGGCTGCGTGTTGAGGCAGAGGACTTCTGGTTCTTGGTGCGGCCTAGCGGCACTGAGCCCGTCCTGCGTGTGATGGTTGAGGCTAGGAGCCCAGATAGGGCTAAAGAGCTAGCCGAGGATCTCGTCGAGAAGGCGAGGAGGCTGGCAGCGCGATGAAGTACCGCTTTATGGACTTAGCGGCATGTCCTATGTGTAAGCACTTCCCGCTAGAACTCTACGTGATAGAGGAGAGGAGCTACCCGGAGCGCGAGCAGCAGATAAAGGAGCTGCTGGAGCAGTACAAGCCGCCACTATGCGAGCTATACTGCTACCGGTTACAGACACCCATAGGCAAGAAGATAGAAGAAGTGGGTGCAGCTACGCCTTGCGCAGAGTGTCTCAAAATAGAGGTCGCCACTGGTGTCCTATACTGTCCTAGCTGTGGCCGCTGGTACCCCATAATAGATGAGATACCGCGGATGTTGCCCGATAACCTTAGGAAGAGGGACGAGGACCTACGATTCCTGCGCAGGTACCAGGATAGGTTGCCGGCCAAAATAGTGTATGAAGGAAAGCCCTGGAGCCTAAAGCGAGGCTAGAAGACTGCGCTCCGCATCCCCTAGGCTAACTAGTTTACAGCCCCTATGCTTGATACAGGGCTACCTGGCCCCGCCCTGCGGGGCGATAACCCGGCGCACCGGGGAGGGCATGTTCAAGGTAGAGGTGTATGAAGTAGTGTCGCCGGATTCACCGAAGATACTGGTAACAAATGATGATGGCGTACACAGTCCTGGACTTAGGCTGCTTTATGAAGCGGTCAAAGACCTAGGTAAAGCCTATATGCTGGCACCGGAGACACCGAAGAGTGCTAGCGGACTAGGCATAACGTTGCACAAGCCGCTACGTATAACAAAGATAAAGCTATGGGGCGACGTAGACGTATACATGACGAATGGTACGCCTAGCGACGTGATATACCTCGCTATAGAGGAGTTCTCTCCGCGCTTCGACATAGTAGTATCCGGCGTCAACATCGGCGACAACACAAGCATCCAGGTCATCCTTTCCTCTGGTACTGTCGGCGCAGCTGCCCAGGCGGCGCTGCTAGGCATACCTGGTGTAGCTTTTTCAGCTAATGTCGATGAGGCTAGCCAGCTAGAAGAGGACAAAGAAACCTGGAACAACATAAAGAAGATTATACGCCATATAGTCCTATGGGTTTTGGAGAACGGTATACCTCGAGGGGTGGACCTCCTTAGCGTTAATTTCCCCCGTCGAGTGACACCGGGTACACAGGTTAAGATAGCCCCTGCAGCGCGTGTAAAATTCCTACAGAAGGTTAGCGTTCTCTACGACCCACGCGGGAAGAAGTACTACTGGCTCTACGGTACACTCGTAGACCCTGAGCCAGGCTCTGACGTGTACGTAGTCCACGTCGAGAACGCTATTGCGATAACACCCCTCTCGCTAGACATGAACATACCCAGGGATACGTGGAAAAGCGTTACAGAGAAGCTTAGGCCGATAGTGAGTATGCTGGAAGCCGAGCTATCCAAGAACAAATAGCTGGGGAACAGTCAAGTACTGGTGTAGCTTAACGTAACTGGTGTGGGGGTGGTGGCCCGGCGGACGGGATGACCCCCGAGGCCTAGGGGGTGATGTGGCGCCGGGTCCGACCTCGGGTACACACTCTCATCTATCAGCCCTAGGCGATACTAGGAGGGCTCAGTCCCAAGGGTTGTAGGGAATGGCCTGGAGACGTAAGCCAGAGAAGCCTTGCAGCATAGTAGCCAGGGTCATCGAGGTGTACGGGGAGCTCGACCCAGATGAATGCGACGATGTGTGCCCCACCGGGGCTCTACGCTTCGAAGGGGGCCGTGTTGTAACGGAGCCCAGCCTATGCTTGGTATGTTTATCCTGTATGGCTTTGTGCGGCCCGTCTAGGGTGCGTATAGTCTCCGAATGGGTTTGCCCAGAGTAGGCCTTCTCTTGGCCCAGCGTGAAGGGTTCTTAGGCGATGCGGTATTGAACCCCATGCTGGGTAGATAAGTTTACGTGGAGTCTGGGGTAGGGGTTGTAGGTGTAGTACAACAATGCCGCTCCGCATACTCTTCTACGATGTATATTACTTTGATGAGAATGGTGTAGTCCACGGCCCTGGCTACATACATGTCTCAGCAGGTACGATTGACTACATAGGGCTGGGCGAGCCCCCGGAGGAGGCACAGTACGCGGAACTAGTAGCAGGCGGTCCGGGCAGGATAGTGTACCCTGGTTTTGCCTCGCTGCCAGTCTTCCTCGAGTCTTATCCATTCCGTCACCTGCTAGCCGACATAGACCCGGTAGAGTACATGGAGAGTAGTGTAGCGGACCAGGTACGGTCTATGGGGAGCCGCGAAGCCTATTACTCTGCGCTAATGGCGCTCTACGAGCTCACGATGCACGGATACACGCGTGTTGTATCGATAGACCCGCATGTAGATGCTGTGGCCCGCGCAATCATCGACGCGGGGCTAGAAGGCGCGGTACTCTACCCACACGGCTGCGGGCTGACGCCCCGCAAGGAGTTCACCGAGCTGCTGAAGAGGATGGAAGAGCAGGGCATCGATAGGCGCCGCGTAAGCGTGGGGATAGCAATGTGCGGTAGTACCGAGCCCCCGGAAGAGGCTATGAAGTGGGCGGAGCTAGTCTACTCCCTAGAAGCTAGGAGCCTATGGGTGCCAGACGGCAGTGAGCAGGCAGTAACGGAGCAGAGAAAGACGGCTATACCTGGGCCTATGTACCCCCACACAGCTAGCCCGTGGACGCTCATGGCGAGTAGGGAGCATAGAGACGTGTACACCCTCCTGACACAGACTATCCACATGCTATTCGACCCGGGATACAGCGTCTATGGGGAGAAGAGGCCAGTATACCTCGTAGTAGTAGACGCGACAGAGCCGCCGGGCTGGCTCCCGGCACCAGAGTATGCAAGGCCCTGGAGCCTATCGGGCTCAAGGCCGCGTGTAGAGACAGTAGTCTCTGGGGGACGACTAGTAGTTGATGGCGGCGAACATCTAGCCATAGGGTCTAATGCTGCTCGTCAGGCGTCGGAGGCTATCCGTAGAATACTGGGCTGAGAGAATCCTGGAGCCTGGGGCTCGGTTTCCAAAAACCAGGGAGGCTTTAGCCCAGGGAACTCCTATTCTAGATTCCTTATAGCTACTTTCCTTTCTACGCGCTGAGCACGTAGAGCAGCGGCTATGTAGTCGAAAGCCTTCTCTGGGTTAGTGTGTTTCCCGCAGCTATAGACGTCCACAGTGGCGAAAGCGTACTCGGGCCATGTGTGTATGGTTATGTGGCTCTCGAGGACTATGGCCACGATGCTAACGCCTTCGCCTATCTTCCAGCTGCGGACGTCGAGGAGTGTCATATTGCCCAGCTTAGCAGCGTTAAAGATTATCTGGCGTAGCCTCTCCTCGTTGCTTAGTACTTCGCGGTCGCAGTTGTAGAGGTTGCCATAGACGTGCTTGCCGTACACCTTTGGCTCTCCCGGCGCTGGCTCTGGCCTTGGCCTGATGACGTGTGTTATCTCCATCGTTCTCACCGGGGGGAGGGGCAGACCCTATGATTACCTTTAAGAGTTACCCCCTCCCCCGCTTGCTCCGCCCTCTGGTAGTACTCAGCGGGCCTTCTGTGTCATTCCCGCGTCAAAAGCATTGATAAACCCGGGCAACCCAGACGTTACCACGAGCCCTCATCATGGGCACATACACCGGGGGCACCGAGTATTGCCTAGGATACAGCCCTTCACCAGAGCTAGTAAAGGCGACGTGTCCACACATGTGCTAGTTACTAGCCTCGAGGAGGTCTACGAGAACTCTGTTAGCTTTCTACACGACGTCGTAGAGAGGCCTGGTAGACCTGGCTTTAGGCTGGCTACTGGAAGCTTGCACCGTGCACAAATATCCGTAGCACTAAGGCCGGTGGGACCATCGGCACTAGCTATACTTGTTGAGGAGTTATCGAGGCTCGGTGCCCGCGTAATAATGCACCTCGACACAGGCTTGGCGATATCGCCGAGCCTCAGTATAGGCAGCGTCGTGTTAGCCACAGCAGCTATCAAGGGTGATGGTGTGTCAAAGACGTATGCACCGATAGAGGTTCCTGCTATCCCGGACTACTCGTTGCTACGCCATATACAGCAGTTGCTGGAAGTCCACGACATAAAGACCATGGCGGGTGTTGTCTGGAGCCTTGACACTTTCTACCTCAGCGAGCAGCTGCTAGAGCATGGAGCTAGGCTCTACGGCAGGATAGCTCTCGCAGTAGACATGGACACCGCTTCGCTGTTCACAGTGTCTATGAACAGGAAACTCATGTCGGCTTCGATAGTGGTTATAGAGTCAAGTCTTCCCAAGGGTATAGAGCGTGGTTCGTCCTATCTAGAGGATGAGTCGGAAGAACTACGGAAAAAGGTACTAGACAGTATCAACAAGCTGCTCCGGCCGCTACTAGAGGCACTAGCGCTGCACATGGAGAAAACGAAGAGTAAGGTAAACTCGAGAATATGAGTTCTCCGCAGAGGCCTGGGTGCAGACCCTGTAGGGACGGTGTAGATATGCAGCAGGGGAAGAACGCGGCAGATAGGGCGCTACAGCTACTAGACGAGGCAATGGCCCTAATAGAACTCGTGGAGGAGTCGATAGGGGAGTTGGTAGCTGCGGCCAATAGCGGGAAACCTGCCAGCCCTGGCAGCATATACGCAGCATACACCTCTATAGTGAGGCTCCACGATAAGCTCGCTGAGCTTAGGGATGCTGTATACCGTCTAGCATCCTCTAGGACATAGCCCGGGGCCCGACTTAAATAGAGCTGCTATAGGCTCTTAGATCGACCGGTAACGACGAGGCCACGGTGTGTGCGAGTGTACGGGAAGCCGCTAAGGCGGCTAGGTATCGCGAGACAGGCAAATAGGGCTGCATCCATACTGGCGATGACAGCCTTCGCCGCGTCAATAGCGTCCCTTGTCCTAGGCATGCCGGGCCTCGCGCTCGTGCTATGGCTTGTAGCTGGCGCGTCTGCTGCCACAGTATCGTACACAACGTCAGCATATGTTGAGCGTATCGCTGGCCTTATTGTGGAGAGAATAGAAGAAGCCGAGACACCGCCGCCAAGACCACTGCTGGACTCTCTAACAGCAGCAGTAGTAACGGTTGTAGCGCCGCCGGCAGCATCGCTCACTGTTAGAGGTGCTGTGGAGTGGCTAGTGCAGCTAGTAGACTGGGCTATACAAGTGATACCTGAGGCCTACTCGGAGATAGAAAAGATACGCGTGACGCCGGTGGACAACCGCCTATATGCCGCAGCTGTCACGGTGGTGGGGCTGCCAGCTCTAGTAGACCCGCTATGGAGGCTACTAGACCAGCTATCCTGCCTAGTGTTGAGGCTGCTAGCTGTGAGGGATCCCTCTCTTAGGGATAAGCCTTGCACCGGTGATCTTGTAGAAGTAGTGGTCTGGACCAAGCCTCTCTATAACGCCCTCGACACTAAGCTCTTCTCTGAAAAGTGGAGCATCAAGGACTAACGTCTCCGCCTCACCGCCCTCGAAGGCTGGGTTGAACCCGTACCTCCTCGACAATTCTATAATCCTTTCAACAGTGTCCTCGTCGAGGACGCGGCCTACAAGCCATGAGGGGAGCCCGTAGGCCTGTATGCTGACTATTATCACTTTGAAGCCTTCACGTACAAGGCTCCTCATGTACTCCTCCTGGTCGATCCTCCAAAGCGGTGTGAATATACGGAGCCCAGCCTCCTCAGCAGCGCTGGCGAAACGGAGCCTCTGGTAGTCGCTTAGAAGCGCGCCAGCTACAACGGCCTCGCAGCCCCGGTTACGCGCTTCCCTGAATACTTCGGCGAGGTCTCTCTCCTCGTCCTCTCCTGTAGTCCACGCTATTAGCGGTATGCGTAGGGCCTTGGCCTGGAGCTCTGTAAGCTCTATACCAGGGTAGTGGAAGAGCATGCTATCCCATCTACGCCTGGGCCTTAGCGAGAGTAAGCAGCACACATCAAAGCCGTGTAGGGCAGCCCAGTGTAGAGCATAGGTACTGTCCTTACCGCCGCTAAACATGCTGCAT
>DQVR01000012.1 GCA_015661645.1 Pyrodictium delaneyi | reverse complement strand
GGCCAGCTACTAGGCGTAGGTATAGTGCTATCCAGAGCCTTCGGTGTAGACGCCACCATTATGACCCTAATAGCGCCGCTACTAGTGCTACTCTACAGTAGCTTCGGCGGTATGAAGAGCATCACCTGGACACAGGTAGCACAGTACATAGTACTCATATCCGCGTACTGGCTACCAATAGTGTTGATAAGCCACCTGTGGAACCCAGTACCACATATAGCATATGGCCAGCACGTAGAAGAGGTAGACAAGGTAGTTATGGAACTCAAGGGTCATGCATGGACAGAGCCGTTCTGGCGTACCTACGCTAACGGTACGGGCCAGTTAAACTGGCTGCTAAGCACACTAGCACTAATGCTAGGCACCATGGGGCTACCCCATGTGCTAATGAGATTCTACACAGTGCCAAGCGTACGTGATGCACGTAAGAGTGTAGCATGGAGTCTCTTCTTCATAAGCCTGCTATATCTAACAGCACCAGTATACGCAGCGCTAGCAGGCGAGAAAGAGTACCAGCTATACGCTATGGTCAAGCAGCTCGACGGCCAGCCTATTGATGTCGTGAAGCAGGAGCTGATGAAGGAACCCTGGGTAAAGAAGTGGATGGAGGCTGGCCTCATAAAACTAGTTGACAAGAATGGAGATGGCATATTCCAGTACGAGGAAGACGACCTCAGTATTCACAAGGACATAGCGGTGCTAGGCCTGCCAGACATGTATGGTCTAGGCGCGGTGATAGCTTCAATAATACTAGTAGGCGGTATATCAGCTGCACTATCAACAGCCGACGGGCTAATACTGGCAATGACTACTGCGGCTACTCGCGACATCTATAAGTCCATAATCAATCCACGTGCAACTGAAAAGAAGGAGCTAACAGTGGCAAGAATATCAATGGTAGCTATAGCATTCATATCCGGTACGCTAGCATACCTGATGGCCTCCAACCCGGTGATAAAGGCCTACATAGCCAAGACAGTGGCTTGGGCATTCGCGTTCGCAGCGTCAACACTGACGCCTGCAATGATACTAGGACTGCACTGGAAGAGAGCCACTAAGGAGGGCGCTATCGCTGGTATGATAGTAGGCCTAGCAGTAGCAGTACCTTACGTAGTCGGAGTATCTCTAGGCTATATGGAGCCAGTGAGCATAGCAGGCCAGAAGATAGGCACCATAGCATGGGGCGTGATAGGCTTCATAGTAAACATAGTAGTTAACATAATAGTATCGTTGATGACTAGCGAGCCTCCGAAGAAGGTACAGGAACTCGTTGAGCAGATTAAGGTCCCAGTAAAAAGGTAGCATCCAAGGGACCATTTATGAAGGGCAGTCCAGTTCCACGTGATATACTCATTTTTTTGCAAACTAAAGTGTTCCCTCATACCTCGTCTAGGCTTCTTGAAAACTTGCTGCAATGTAGCAAGATTATGCTCTTACAGGGAGGCGAGGAGCAACGTAAGCCCGGGCTCTATATAGTCTACAGTGGCTCTATTGTTGTAGACTCTCAGCTTCTCACCGTAGGCGATTATGTTGTCTCCGAGCATGGTGTTCGGGCAGCCGAGGAGACGATAGTGATATATGCTGACTATGAATGTGCACGGCCAGTACTTACTCTTAGCGAGGAGGAGCCTTGTCTAGTAGGCGAGCTTATCTACCGTGACCCCGTCATTGTTGACCCCAGCGCACCTGTTATAGAAGCTGTGAAGAAAATGTACCGTGAAGGCGTATCATCAATAATAGTAGTGGATAAGGATGGTAAGCCGTTGGGAATATTCACCGATACCGACTTACGTCGTCTAGTAGCGCTGGGAAAGGACCTTTCTAGGCCAATATCAGTATACATGACGCCTAAGCCCCTCTCTATAAGAGCTTCGGCTACATGTATGGAAGCCGCGTTCGCAATGATGAACCGTTACGTTAAGCATATAGTGGTAGTTGATGATCGCGGCAGAGTTTCGGGGGTCGTTAGTGTCCGTGACATAGCATATGCTGAAGCTCTTGGCCCGCTCTACATGCTTCGACGTATCCGGAATGCCTCTAGTATTGATGAACTTGCGCTACGCTACCGTGAACTAGTATCTCTTCTCCGTCGTGAAGCACGCCGTCTCCATCCCAGTGGTGGTGGCCGTGAAGCTGTCCATATGGTGCGTATGGCTAGCCTAGCTCTACGTGGCGTTATGTCTAAGGCTGCAGAGCTAGCTGCTAAAGAGCTCGGCTTACCAAGCGATGGGCTCGCTTACCTCGCTCTAGGCAGTAATGGTAGGCTTGAGCAGTTCCTAGCTAGCGATAGGGATACTATGCTGGTATACTGGGAGGTAGGCGAGCAAAGAGCACACGTCTTCGCCGAGCGTGTAGAAGATATTCTTGACAGGATTGGTTTTCCCGGGTGCAAGCATGGCTATACATCACGTCGATTATTCTACTCTAGAGGAGAGTTGTTAGAGAAGTTAGGCTCTATGGCCAAGAGCCCTAAGGATGAGAACATTGTGTTGTTGAGCATGATGTTTGACGCTGTAGACGTCTGGGGGCAGAACGGGACGGCGGAGTGGGTTAGGAGAAATATAGCTAAACTCCTCTCAAGGTCTAGTAGCTACATTATGGGTGTTCTCCCAGCGTACCGGCCGAGGCTGGGCTTTGCTGGAAGGCTTCCCCGCGAGCTGGATCTCAAAGCTCATGGATTAGCACCAATAGTTTACACTGTCAAAGCTTTCGCCCTAGCAGAGACTGTCTGGGAGCCAGTTAACACACTCGATAGATTGATGGCGCTAGTGGCTAAAGGTATTGTGCCAAGCGACCTAGCTGCTGACGTTGCTGAGGCTTATCGGGTACTATCTGCATTCATGGTCTGGTCGCAAGCTCTTCACGGGAGTACTAGAATAGACACGAGCGAACTTAGCGGGTTTGAGCGCTCTATACTCCGCTCAGCACTGCGTACAGTTCAGCGCTTTGTTGATTATGCACGGAGGAGGGGGTGACGTATAGCGGGCGCTAGGAGCTATGCTGCTCTAGATATCGAGTCTACATGCCTAGATACCCGGAGGTGTAAGTTGGTCTCAGCCGCTGTTGTGCCCTTCACAAGTAACAGTTTGGAACTATCCCGTATCGTGTACTACGCTGAACCCCCGGATAATGTTGGGAGCTCGGCTCTTGTTCACGGTGTGACTAGGTCGTCTGGGGTTGCCGGTTCTTTTGGCCAGCTTGTAGACGCTGTGAGGGGTCGTATGCTTGTAGTATATGGGCGCCATGACATAGAGTTTCTGAAAGTTGAGGCTGCGAGGCGGGGGATAGAGCTCGGGGAAGTATGCTATGTGGACGTTCTTTCTTGGGTACTTAGCGTTCCCAGCGCACGCGATGAGGCTGTAAAGAGGGGCCACTTTACACTCGATGAGGCTCTTGCAGTGCTTTTGGGCATTGAGGTGCCTCAGCGGAGTTTTCACGATCCTGTCAGCGATGCTGTACATGTGGCATTGCTCTTTATGCACCTAGTGGGAAGGCTCGGGGATCCTCCCGTAAAGTGTTACGATGGAAGGACTGGTTCTAGGCTCCGTCGTGCTCTTGCTAAGCTATTTAGACTATAATGATTTGGTATTTGTTCTGGCCTAAAGCCCCTATATAGTAGGGTTCTAATACCGCTAGAGCGCGTAGGCTATACTAATGGAGCCCTGGCTACTCCGCGGCTTGTAAAAGCCGCGGGCTAGCCGGGCGGTGACGGGTCGGGCTATATGCTGAGGCCTCTGGTCTCGATGAGGATGTGCCGCGGCTCGGTAGTCCATATGCTGCATAGTCTTGTTGCTCAGCCTGTGTCGGTATAGCTACATGAGGTGGTGCATGGATGCCAGGTGAAAGAGTCGTAGCGTTTGTATTAGCTGTTACCGAGGTGGGTAGAGAGTACGAGGTCGTGGAGAAGATTAGAGAGGTAGCAAAACGGGCAGGTGTAGATGTGGAGGCTTATGTGGTCTACGGAGAGTATGATGTTGCGGCCAAAATAGTAGCTGATGGGCTCAAGAAGATAGACCGGGCAGTCACCATGATAAGGACTCTACCCGGTGTTATGCGCACCGTCACGCTTATCGCGGCAGAGTAGCCCCTAGAGATATTCAGCATAATGTATAGCTGTTATGCTATTTTTAATAGCTAATGGAGAGGAGATGAATGTTATCAAGCCAGCTCTTGGTCTAGCAGCGCATTTATATATGCTAAAAAGTACCCATTTAGCTTCTAGCTAGAGTGTTGAGGGCTATAAGGTATCCGAGTCAATTTATAGATTTATGTACAGCTCGTAACGTGTCTGGCATCATATGCTAGGGTTAACCTGTGCTGTGAGGGTTGATACAGTGTTTGGGAGGATATCTTTTGGCGAGCACGACGTTTGTAGAGTACAGCTTAGGCTAGAGCGATATGGCGATAGGTGTCGTTATAGGAGGGGCAGTGTATCTGCTCTTGTGCCTTGTGACGACGTGTACGTCTATCCTATGGCGCCAGTACTCTATCCAGAGTATTTAACTAGCTATATCATGCTAAAGCTTCAGGAACCAGTCATGATTAGACATGGTGGTAAAGAGGAGTTCTGGGCTAGACTAGAATTTGACGTAGCTATAGTGGTGGGCTCGGGGGATGCCGGCTACGAGGTTGTCGATGTGTTTCCGTCAAGTGGCATAGGCAAGTATGCACTCTATGGCTCTCCTAATCGCGGGATAATAGTTCGGTTTGTACCTGTAGAAGTGCTCTTTGAGCCTTTGGAGGAGCCTTGTAAGGCTCTAGTAAGAGTTACCGTTCATAATCGATCTATTAGGCCTATTCGTTTGTCCAGGATAGTTTTCCCCGCCCAACCATTTAACCTGTACTACGATGATGCTGGCCGTGTTGCCGGCTCTAGTATATACGTTGCGGTTACGAGCCCATTTACAGCCGTTGTTTCTCTTCGTGAGCTAAACCTGCCGGACGGTTTTCGGAAGGCACCGAGGCTTTTAGGGCAAAAAGGCGGAGTAGCAGTACAGACTCGATGGAGCCAGAGCTTTGTCATGAACTATGGCCTCTAGCTCCTTTAAGCATTAGTAAGGTTATGCCTGCTTCCTCTCTAGAGACTTTGGCTCCGTAGCTCTCTGCTATACCTTCAATCATATTTCTAATAGCCTCCTCGCTAGGCCTAGTAGGCGGTAACAGGACTATTTTATCCTTCTCCCTTATCGCTATCTTTGAATCCTCTAGTATAATGTCTAGAGCCTCCTCCAGGCTAACATCTATGCTTCGGAGTAGTGCACCTAGTTTTCTCCCCTCGAGTCGTGCTTGCTCGCCGACTTCTTCGGAATTACAATTGTCCAGTAGGGATAATGGTAGTAATGCGACTCCTGCACGCCGCAGCTTACTGTATATAAGCGCTTTCCGAAGCACTATGGGCGCAAATGAGTTATTAGTTTCAGCGTCTATGGCGCCGGTTAAAAGTGCCCTCATGTAAGCGGATATAGTCATGCCGTGTCTAGCAGCTATATCCTTTACCAAGTCTGCGAGTTCAGAGTCTATCATTATTGGTCTCCGCTTTCGTGCAGCGCTATTCTCCTGCGGCAAAGCAGCCCAAGCCCGGTACCTAGGGATACCAGAAGTCTAGCCTTTATACTGAGAACAATCCCCAACAGTGCAGAGTCAGCTGCTCCGCTTGTATTGGAGGACTACTATTGAGCCGTAGTTCTCGACAGCTTCTACCTTTAGCCCCCATGCTTCAAGTACTCTCGTTGATACAGCCTTGAGTAGCTCTAGCATGCCTTTGCCCGGCTGTTCGGCAAGTGTTATAACTATCTTCCCAGTATTGCCTTCGTTTATCTCGTCTATAGAAGCGCTGGGTGCAAAAAGGTAGATTAGGTCTTTTGCAGTGATATTGTCCATACTGCGCAGCTTAGCAGATACAGCTATAGAGGCAGCAAGAGATTCTACCTCCTTTATAAACTGATCCCTCATTATAGGGTCAGCAGAATTCACCAATTGTGCAAGTCCTCGTTGGGGAACTACTATACCTCCTAGCCGGTGCATATCGGTCAGTAGTATAGCTTCAGTGAAAATTGAAGAGATATTATCCTTACCGTGTAAGGTGCGTGTTGCGAAAGAGAGTATGAGTGTGACCAGCTCTGAAATAGTTAGTCCGGAACGCTTAGCTATAATGGCTAGGTCGTTTAGCAGGCTCTCGGGTATTGCTATAAGCTTCTTTGAGCCCTTGGGACCCGGCATCTGGGGGCCCTCTCCCGAGCTTTACGTGGCGCATCCTAAGGGGCCAGCGGGTTCCAGAGATACTGGTCCCGTTAGGCTAACAAAGTTAAACACTAGTTATAGCTTCCCGCGAGCCGGCTACAACGCGTGTTTGTGGCGAAGTCTCTTTGTACATGCAGTATTTCGTACAGTAGCATGTGATAGTATGGGCTAAAAGCGTCACGATACAGGGCGTATCTACTAGCTAGCTGTTCATACAGTAGATGTTCATGTCAGTATTAGTGGTTTTGCCCCTTTCTCGAGGACTTCTTGGATGATGCTCTTGGGGAAGGGT
>DQVR01000037.1 GCA_015661645.1 Pyrodictium delaneyi | reverse complement strand
CCTCGAGGCTGAGAGGAATAGCTACGTGGATAGTAGTGGTTGGCAGTCACCTCGTGGTCTACGCAGCGCTGCTCTATGCAGCATGGAGGCTCGGCTCCCTAGCCTGGCTGCTCGCTGCGGCTTGGGTGATGAAGGTCTCCTTCTCGCTACGCCTCCTCCTCGAGACAGTGTGGCAAGCAGCTAGATGCATGGAGCGGGACGACATGGCTTGTGCTCGGCGCCTTGTGCAGGGCTTAGTGCGTCGCGACGTCTACAGGCTAAGCCCCGGCCACGTGGCGAGCGCTGCTGTAGAGAGCCTAGCGGAGAGCCTCGTTGACGGCTATACTTCACCGATATTTTACGCAATTCTACTAGGGCCCCTTGGGGCATTGCTTCAGAGGCTAGCCAACACTCTCGACGGTGCCCTCGGCTTCAAGACGTCTGACTACCTTGAAGCGGGCTGGGCCAGTGCTTGGGTAGATACGCTGCTCAACTATCTGCCGGCCCGGATGACTGCTATCCTCTTCGCGCTGGCAACGCCACTGATAGGAGGCAACCCCCGGGAGACGCTACAGATTTGGAGGCGCTATGCCGGGGTTACAGAGAGCCGGAACGCAGGTCACCCAATGAGTGCGATGGCGGGCGCTCTTGAGGTGAAGCTGGAGAAGCCGGGCAGTTATGTGCTTGGCGTGGGCCCGCTCCCAGGTCCCAGGGATATGAAATGCGGTGTAGTGCTCGCAGCCGCTGCGGCAACGGCCTGGCTAGCCGTAGCGACGGCTCTTCTCCTGGTGCTTGACTAACAATGGCAGTCTGGGAGCTCCATGCCGGTTATCTCCTCGAGCCTCTCGCGGCTGAGGACATCGGTGCCAGCGCCTTGCTCAGCTGGAGTCTTGGGCCTCTCAGCTACCAGGGCGAGGCCGTAGCGTCTGAGAATACCCCGTAGCAGCTCCTTGCCCTCAGAGGCGCCTGCTCTGAGGCACTCTGTTGAGGCGCTTAGTACAGCCTCTAGGACCTCGTCGCATAGGAGTGGTGCATGCGCCTCTACCCCTATACACTCGGCTAGCTCCAAGCCGGGATAACGCCCTCTCGTTGCCATTCTCAGTATTGTTCGTCGTAACTCCTCGCCTTCAAGGCTCAGCATAAACTGGTAGCCAGCGAACACCTCGTCTCCACCGTCGCCGAGGAGGATGCAGCGGCAGCCGAGCCTCTCCGCCTCCTCGAGAGCCCGGAGGAGGACTACGTCGTTCCGCAGCTCTATGTAATCCCGCTTCCCAGTACACTCAGTCACAAGGCCTGCCTGTTCAGCTATATAGCGAGTATCCACTGGTACGACATGAAGCCCTATCCCCAGGACACCAGCTACGTAGGAGGCGTAGGGCAGATCGCGGGGCAGCCCGGCAGCGTAGAAGGCAGTGACGCCGGTAAGCCTTAGCCCTTCGAGCCTCGCAGCGAGAGCGACAACACTAGTATCGATCCCGCCGCTAAGCGCGATGCAGTCACAAGTGGTGCTACGTACATACCTCCGGAGAGCGTCTAGCACCAACTCCTCAACGACAGTGCATGATAGCCCAGCCACGGCTACACGACCCTCAACAGATAGTAGTCCTGGGCTTTCAAGGTCTCCACTACCTTGTAGCCGAGCCTCGCTATGTGGAGTGGGCTACTAAGTACCAGGGTGTGGTATTCGCCGCGCTCGCCTAGGGGGTCCACCCCAACGCGTCTAGCGTACCCTACGAGTTCGTCTACAGTCTCCCGGGAGAAGACTCTGCCAAGCCAGCTACGCATTTTCTCATCAGCACCGGTGAAGAGTGCCTCTATCCCAGCCTCAGCCTCCTGGTGCACCAGCTCAACGGGGTCCATGCCCCAGAGGGGTTCACGGAGCCTGGCCCCGGCCTCTGCAGCAACAGACTCCATGTAGCGGAGATGTTCCTCCACATAGACATCCCCGGCCACGATCTCGTCTGCGCCGAGACGCCGGAGTAGCTCCACAGTCTTCTCCTGCTCACGGCCCCGGCGTAAACGAACTACGACGATGGGTATCCCGGTGAGGGTAAGGGTCTCTACAGTCTTCCCGAGGTTCAAGAGGTGAGGACTAGGCCGGGGAAACTCATAGAATAGTACGATGCCGTAGTCTACTGGCCACAGCTGCATCGCGGCGTACAGCGAGTCCTTGCCCCCCGAGAGGAGTGCTACACGCGTCAAAGGGCTCGACCACCCTTGTCACTGCCTTGCTGCTCATAGCGGGTCAAGCTTAAATAGGGTAATTGATGTTACACCCATCTATTGGAGAAGGTGTACATGAGGGGCGGGTGCTTTGCACATTCCTGACGGCTTCCTAGACCCCTTCTGGATAATGGTGACCTATGCAGCTACTATAGCATATGCAGTAGTTGCTTGGAGCAAGATAAAGGGCCGGCTAACGCAGGAGCAGATAATCTCGGTGTCCGTGTTGGCTGCCAGCATCTTCGTGGCGCAGATGCTTAATTGGCCGCTGCCTGGCGGCACCTCGCTTCACTTCGTGGGCGGTGCTCTTGCTGGTATACTGTTTGGGCCCTGGCTAGGCTTCTACATCATGGCGCTAGTCTTAGCGGTACAGACACTAGTATTCCACGATGGCGGTATAACAGCACTAGGAGCCAACATATTCAACATGGCTGTCGTAGATGTTGTGATAGGCTACTACCTCTACAGGGCGGCGACAAGAGCTATAAGTGAAACGAGGAAGGCCAGGCTCACAGGCGCGTTCCTCGGAGGATGGCTCGGCATAGTGCTCGCGGGGCTTGCTGCCGGAATAGAGATAGGGCTTAGCCCATCCTTCCCCTATGGTGTCGAAGTCTCAGTGCCAGTAATGGTAACGTGGCATGCCGTTCTCGGAGTAATAGAAGGGCTAATAACGGCACTCGTGGTTGACTACCTCTACCAGCGCCATAGCCCTATCGTCGAGGCAGCAGCGAAGGTGACTGTACACGCTACAGCCTAGCCCGGAGGTGGTAGCTCGTGGCAGGTCTGCTCGGGCGGTACCGTGGCGCGCTCCTAGCTGTGGCGGTGTTACTGATACTCAGCCCGGTCTTCGGCGTGGTACTAGCAGAGAAGGTTGGCTACCACGAGCCTCTCGACGTGGCAGCTGAGAAGCTGGGCCTCGAGGAGCACCCGATAGTAGAGTGGACGCCGTTCAGCGACTACACCGTCCCAGGCCTACCAGACACTATAGGCTACATCGTGGCTGGCGCTATCGGTGTAGCAGTGATACTAGGTATAGGCCTGGTAGCGGCGAGGCTGACTAAGCAGTGACGCGTAGCCTCGACAGGGCTGTTGAGGGGCTCCTAGAGAGTCTGCGGGATGCAACAACAGCTCTTGCTATGGGCGAGGGAGTTGTGCGTCCCCATCGTTCTGAACTAGTTTTTCTAACACTAGTGGCTGGTGTAACACTGGTATCGGCCACTGATTCCATTCTCCCCGCGTTGGCCGGCCTCGCCGGATCTATAGCACCACTGGTCTACATACTCTCTGTGCACCGGGGAAGAAGCCGCTGGCTTGTCGTCCAGCCCCTAGTCTACGCCGTCGTAGCGTCTCTCATAATATCGCTGCCCCTCATACTAGGAGGGAGCCATAGTGAAGCTGTGAGTTTTATACTTCGTATTACAGCCTCTGCCACCATGGTTATGTCTGTTGCCCGGCTTGTGGGGTGGAGGAACCTCGCCGAGGGCATGCAGAGGCTTGGGGTTCCTAGAGAGTTCACAGAGTCGATGTACTTAGTACTGCGCTATACACCCCTTCTAGCAGCTGAAGTACTGCGTTTACTCGTGGCTCGTAAAGCGAGAAGCCTTAGTGGCCAGGGACTCCGTGAAGAATGGAGACTGCTAGCCACAGCTGCAGGTGAGTTGCTGACGCGCAGCGTGCAGCGGGCGCTGGCGCTTAGCATGGCTCTCGAAGCACGTAACTTTTCCTATAACCGTTCAAGCCCAGCTGGCCGAGGCAGGATAAGCCTAAGCGAGGCCCTTGCTTATCTACCCTCTATGACTGTGATAGCGGCTCTCGGGCTGAGCTTGGTTGCCAGTCATTGAGACCCGTAACGTCTGGTTCAGCTATACTCGCGGAGAACCAGTGTTGCAGGGTATAGACTTCCGTGCTGGGCCTGGTGAAGTAGTAGCTCTAGCTGGGCCCACCGGCTGCGGCAAATCAACATTCCTATTGCTGTTAGCCGGGTTACTCCACCCAGACCAGGGCGAAGTACTACTAGATGGTCGTCCTCTCTTGAAGCAGATGCCTGCAGCGCGTAAACGGATAGGGATGCTCTTCCAGAACCCTGACGACCAGCTCTTCAACCCCACAGTGTACGATGAGATAGCCTACGCTCTACGCAGTCTCGGGATACCCGAGCACGAAGTGAGGAAACGTGTACGGGAGACTGCAGAACAACTGGGTCTCCAAGAACTACTAGATAGACCTCCCTACAAGCTCAGTGTAGGCCAGCGCCGCCTAGTTGCACTAGCCTCAATACTAGTCTACGACCCCGACGTGCTACTCCTTGACGAACCCACAGCCAACCTTGATCGGCATGGTGTGGAGGTAGTAACTAGGATGGTAACGAGAGCAGCGAGACAAGGAAAAACAGTGATCATGGCCAGTCATGACCTGGACGCAATTATCGAGCTCTCAACCACGACATGCATTCTCCAAGAGGGTCGTCTTCATTGCGCTGCGACGCTGGAGGCACTTAGAACCGGGTTCTTCACTAAAGCGCCACTACCAATTCCTCTGGGGTTCCGTCTTCTCCTAAACATGCTCGGAGGCTGGGACAAGCTAGCAGATGCTATAAGAGATGTACAGAAGAACTTCATGCGTGATTAAGGCCCGGTAAAAAGAAGGGAATAGATCAGATGTGGTTCCACCTCGACTTAATATCAGTGCAGGTATGACAAATATAGACTAGACATTGTCTTAACCATCGTAGTGTACTAAACGTGTAGTTGTGATGTCCACATTCATCATTATAACAGTCAATCACATACAATGCATTGAGTCATTTGCTTGGAAAGCGCTATGGATATGCGTAGACGGTGAGCCCGTAAGCCTCCCAGGGGGCTAGGCCGAGCAGCACAGTAGATATGGCTGCTGCTAGTGCGGCTATTTCCCTAGTGCTAGGTTTCTCGCTGGATTGCCTGGGCCCAGCAGCTGTCTGGTATATCATGTAGCCGTAGTAGAAGACTCCAAGTCCGAAGTTAAGCACCATTATTGCGGCTAGGAGGGGGCTAGCGGAGACAGTAGCTATCATGAGGTAGAGTTTGCCCCAGAATCCTAGCGTCGGTGGTGCCCCCGCGAGATTCGCTAGCGCTATTATAAGCGCGGTTGCTGCTACTGGGTTGCGATGTGCTAGACCGCGCAGCGCTTTCCAGCTACATTGGCCCTCTTCCTCGCAGGCTATGTCGAGGGCGAGGAAGCTCGCGAGCTTAGAGAACGCGTAGCCCGCTGTATGTAGCACTATACCTGCCAGTGCTGCTTGGTTGTCAACACCGGGTAGTTTGGCGAGCGCGGCAAAGCCGGCTACTATGTAGCCGGCTTGGGCTATACTACTGTAGGCTAGAGTCTTCTGTGGCGAATCTCTAACTGTGAGTAATGCACCTAGGTTTCCGTAGAGCATGGTTATTGCTGCCAGTGAGGCGGCAGTCCAGAGCACTATGTCAGGCTGTGCGGCGGCAAAGGGGGCGACGAGCCTCACTATCAGTAGTGCGGATATTATTTTGGCGGCAGAGCTTATCACTGCTACTACGAGGGGACGTGCATTACCGTAGACATCTACTACCCAGCCGTGAAAGGGCACGACGCCCATCTTAAAGCCAGCAGCTACTATTGCTAGAGCTACTACTGGTGTAACGAAGAGAGGGTCACTGAGCCTCACGCCAGGGGCTATCTCGGCACTGCCGCGCACAACGTAGAAGAGCACAAGGTCAAGGAGGAGGATTATGGTGGCTACCGCTCCTGTCACGGCATACTTCATCGCTGCCTCGGCAGCTATAGGGTCGCGGCGGAGTGCTACTAGTATGTAGCCCGAGACGGCGGCCAGTATCCAGGCTACGTAGACTAGGTAGAGAATGCGGGAGAGCCCTAGCACTATCACGCCCAACGCCATAAACCCTGTTACAGCGTAGAATGCCTCTCCCGCATCCCAGTAATCGACTATACCAGTAGCCGCGATGGCAGCCAGCGCGAATATTATCACAGCAGTAGAGAGTAGAAACACAGTATAAGTATCAATTACAACGGCTCCATCAAAGGCGACCGCATAGCCGCCAACATGGGAGAAGACTAATGAGGCATAAAGGGCGGCAGCGATGGCTATCAATGTGGCAGCATACAAGCTGAGTCGGGTAGCCCGCGGGCCCCAGAGTGGTGCTACAAGCCCAGTAAACGCGTAGCCAGCTATCACTGCTAGGAAGCCGTACTCAACTACTCCTGTGATATCGAGGCTGGCGAGAGGTATAGTCACCTCCTCATCACCCCGGTGGGTTAATAGTTTCTGCAACGGGTGCGACAAGGCGAGCGATGAAGAATATTACAACAGTTGATATCGTGGCAGCAAGCACCATACCGACCATGAAGTAGGCCAGGTAGAGCCTTACATCACCGCTTTGGGCTCTCCTCACCCATGCACTCATTACAGCTATGCTGCGAGGGAGTGCTATGTGAGCCAGTTCATCCATCCGTGTTTCCGTACGCCTGCTTAGTAGTTCTACCGCTCGAGCCCCTAGCCCAGCTAAACCTTGATGTACAGCGGTATCGAGCCACACCTCTAGCCGTACTAGTGCATGGGAGAGTCCAGCGCTGGGGTACACTATTAGCCGGTACATTAGGGGGTTAATGAGCCAACGATCGTAGAGGAATCCGTG
>DQVR01000078.1 GCA_015661645.1 Pyrodictium delaneyi | reverse complement strand
GTTGAAACTCTTCTCGGGGACATTAAATAGCTTGGATAGTACTGCACAGGGAGCGGCAAAGAGGAACAACACTGGTGCACGAGGAGGATTGTTATGGAAATATAGTGTCTGTACATCACCTTTTACTACTACCAGGGAAGCCTCGTTGAGCTGCTCGTATAGATGCTCATTATCATCCTTCGTTATTGTCGCGGCATCGCTCCCTATATCTATAACCTCTGCTAGTAGGTCAGCCACCCCCACTGCTTCGAGGTCATTAGCGGTTACGTAGTCTTCATACCTCTCGCTACGAGCTATACCTATTACTCCTAGCCCTAGCTCGTCACGAAGAAGCTTTATCAATATAGCGTCATAGGGTAGCTCAAATACTGAGCCAAAGGCGTAATATACTATACCACCATCCCTCCGCATATCGTAGAGTCTGTCCATGACCTGCTTAGAGTCGTCACGACCTATTTTCAACGACGTACCAAAGGCTGCTAAGTCTACAGCCGACGGAGGCTCGGCAAGGAGCTTGTCCAGCGTATTAAAGGGTCTATAGCCTGTAGCTAGGCTCGCTGCTCTCAAAGCACCAGCTATCCTTTCGTCTAGTGGCTTCCCGGTCAATGAATCCTCTATACTCTTTGCACGCGAAATAGCTTTGTTAAGGTCGCGTCTTATGACTTCCTCATAGAGGGACTTACGATCTAATAGGGCCTTGAGTCTCCTGAACGACACCGTAGCTAGCTCTGCAACCTCTATGTCCGGGCCTATGTATAGATTAACGGCCTCAAGCAGTTTCCGGTATATAGCGAGCTTTCTAGTATAATCCTCTTCATGCATCTCCAGCTCGACTGCCCTCTTTAGGAGTGCACACGCCACACAGTAAGGCGTCACGTGCAAGCATTACACCTGCACTTGGCTCACTGACTAGCCCAATATAACCTTACATACAGTAGACAAAGGTGTATAGACGCACATTGCCCGGCATCCCGGGTCGATGCATCTACCAGTTCTTACCACAACTCTTACACAGTCCCTAAGCTCCTAAGAATGATTTCGCCCAAGAAGCCTAGGCAGACTTGTTAAAAAGAGTCTAATGTAAGCCCTTTTTAGACTTGTAGCGTTCAATGGCATCTTTTATCCTACGCTTGGCCTCCTCTGGTCCAAGCCACTCGCGTACCTTGACCCACTTGCCTGGCTCAAGCTCTTTGTAGTGTTCGAAGAAGTGCTTGATTCGCTCTCGCACAACCTCCGGGAGATCATCTATGCTCTTAACATTCTTGAAGCTGGGGTCTAGTTTGTCCTTTGGTACTGCTACAATTTTACTATCAGGGCCTTCTTCGTCCTCCGTCACTAATACCCCTATCGGCCGTGCCTCAATAACTGTGCCTGGCAGAACCGACTGCGCCGTTATGATGAGCACATCTACGGGGTCGCCGTCTTCCTCTAGCGTCCCCGGTATGAACCCATAGTTAAACGGGTAAACCATGGCAGTGTAGAGGAACCTATCAACCTTTATGACGCCGGCCTCAGCGTCGTACTCGTACTTCACATTACTACCCATAGGTATCTCTATGAACACGTTGACCACGTCTGGAGCCTTCTCGCCAGGCCCTAGCCTCTCATGTATATTTGCCATCATAAGCTCACCATGTTTCTAACTTCTGTCAGCTTGTACGGGTATTAAGCTGTTACATGGACTCAGACCTATAAGCTTCGTTCATACTTTTAGAAGTGCTCCGAGTAGCCATGCTATTCACGACAGCTGTCTATAATAGCCTGGAGCAGTCTCTTAAGACAGTCCATTCTACGGCCTGGACCCCTGGATGGGGATAGCGGATGAGAATAGATAAGGAGAAGATAGAGCAGGCAGTGCAACTCATACTAGAGGCTATAGGGGAGGATCCGGAAAGAGAGGGTCTTAAGGATACTCCGCGCCGTGTAGCCGAAATGTTTGAGGAAATTCTCTCGGGCTACAAGGATAACGAGGAGTATACGTGGTTTACGGAGACTAGCGACCTAGTAGTAGTCTCGGGTATAAGGTTCTACAGCCTCTGCGAGCACCACATACTACCGTTCTTTGGTGTAGCCCACGTAGCATATCTGCCAAGGGGCCGTGTGATAGGGCTTTCAAAGGTCGTCCGCATAGTGAACAAGTATGCTAAGAGACTGCAGATACAAGAGCGCATGACACAACAAATAGCCGAGGAAGTATCAAGAGCCACCGGCTCTCCGGACGTAATGGTGGTCACCGAGGCTGTACACCTCTGTATGGCTATGCGCGGCGTACGGACACCGGCACCTACAGTTGTCGCTGCTGTGCGTGGAGCCTTCGCTACGCGGAGCAGCCTTAAGGACGAGGTCTACCGAATAATAGAGCCCCACCGGTTTAAAGGGTTCCCGCTCTGAGGCGGCGTACAACTTCGTAGAGAGCCATGGCCACTGTTGCGGCCACATTGTAGCTCATACCTTGTACTGCTGTAGGGATTTTTGCGGCCACTAGGGGCTTTTCTAACGAGTCCAATACGTGTCGGGGCACACCGTAATCCTCTGCCCCAATAATTATTGCTACTTTATCTCCATTAATCTCTATTTCATGCAAGTACCTATCACCATAGGTTTCTAGCACTATGTATACTGCATCGCCTATATTATTTACAATCTTAGCCATGCTCTGAACAATTTTTAGTCGTGTACGCGCTCTTTTCTGTAGCATCTCAAGCTTATAGTCTACTCCTGGCCGTGGTATCACATAGAGATTTGCGCGGAGAGAAGCGGCTAGAGCTGCAACATCGTGTAGATTCTGGGGGTTCTTAGGATGGTAGAATACAACACTGATCTCCATGTGGTTGTCACCACCCCTCCATCGCTGTTCGACGCAGCTGTGCTTGCACGTACACTATACACAGCCCTAGGGACCCGCGGCTGGAGGCTCACCATTATAGGTATAGGTAGAAAGCTACCTATGAAGCTGATAAGCGAGTCACGGCTACCGGTAAGCGTCGCCAAGGCTAACATATCAACGGAGCTTGACTCGGAGCCGGCCGGGCCCGTGTACATAGCTGATAGTAGAGGCGAGCCGGCTTGGAGACTCGACCCCCCTAGGGCTATAATAATTGACTATGGTGGCGCCTTCGCGTCGGGGTTCCGTGACGCTAGGAGAGTGAGGGGACTAGGCGTACCCAGCTTAACTTATGAAGCCATTACCTTGATCTACGAGTTCTTTATTAGGAGGAACAACTGGAGACCTGACTACAGCAAAGCGTTTTCAAGGGATGTACGGAGCGGCCTATATCTAGCCAGAAAGATTCTTGAAGCCGTACAAGTCCTCGATAACTATGTAGTATTAGAGCCTAGTGTATTAGCATTCACAATCCGCCGAGTGTATATGAACAAGGGGCTAGTTATAGATCCGATAAAGGCTAATATAGAGATAGATGTGGTAGAGGGGAGGGTACACCAGCGCATAGTACTCAAGGCTTACTCTATGCGCAGCCTACGCGATGCCGGGGATATAGAGGTTGTATTCGACGGCGAGACTGTAGATATACACGACAAGGATGGCCTAGCTTATCGCATAGTTATAGAC
>DQVR01000089.1 GCA_015661645.1 Pyrodictium delaneyi | reverse complement strand
TTGCCGCCGGCCTTCGTGGGGCCCGTGTTGCCCCTAGCCCGCTGAGGCTGAGGTGTTCCCTTAGGAGCCTGCCTACGGGCCAGCTGGCTTCTCTTATTCCGAGCCTGCGTAGGGCTAGCCAGAGAGTCGCAGTGTTGCTAGAGTAGACGGGCTTCCCGAGGTCCCTCTCTAGGGCGTCTATGACCTCTATTGTGCGTAGGTTCGTACAGCTTATGAAGACCGCGTCGGCGCTGTCTGTGTCTAGGCTCCTGGCGAGACGGTAGACCCTCTCCGGAGATACACGGCCTATCTCCGTGTTCCTCTCTATCCCGAGCGAGACTACGTCTACTACTTCTAGGCCGTAGCTCTCGAGGAACCGTATCTCCTTTTCATTGACCTCGTCTATGTAGGGGGTTGCTAGCGCTATCCTTGACACGCCCAGGGCGTGCGCAGCCTCGACGACAGCTGTAGCGGTTGCTATCGCTGGGCGCCCGGCCGCCTTCGAGAGCTTCGCGGCTATGCGCTCGTCGTGTCCTGGCCCTGCTACGAGGCTCCCAGTAGTACAACCGTAGACGACTATATCTACCTCGGCTGTGGCTAGCAGCCTTGCCGTGTGCTCAGCTTCCTCTTCCATGCGGAGTAGCTCTTTGCTCGTAACGCGCTCGAGAGGTACGCGTGCCGCGTGTATGCTCACCCCCTGGGGGGCCATGCTCCAGAACTCTGGCTCCATGGTGGTGTTCGAGGAGGGTATGATTAGGCCTATCCGCGCCCTCCAGCCGTACATATCGCTCACAACCTCTATATCATTCCACCATAATAACCTAGTCATAGATGTAAACATTCACACACGTTTATAAACATCTATAACCTATGAATACTCGCTGCCACTATAGAAACGTTTTTATTCAGATACAACCATGGGATGTAGGCATCCCGAGGGGTGTAGCCCATGGCCTCAATGAAGCCTAGTATAGGCCTAATAGCAGCCATAGTAGTTGTGATAGCGCTGATCGCTGGAGCCATGGTCCTAAGGGGCGGAGAGAAGACCACGATAGAGACTGCCACAACACGGGCCGCGTCCCCCTTTGCTGACACAGCCGCCGGGGGAGCCGGCGGAGGAGAGATAAAGATAGGAGTCATACTGCCTCTTAGCGGCCGCCTCGCCGAGACAGGTGCCGACTTGAAGCACGGAATAGAGTTCGCGGTCGAGCAGATAAACAGCATGGGCGGCGTGAAGAGCTGTGGCGGTGCCAAGCTAGTCGTGGTCTACGGCGACAGTGCTGGTAAGCCCGAGGTCGGCGCTGCCGAAGCTGAGAGGCTGATAACCCAGGAGAAGGTGGTCGCTCTAGTAGGCGCCTACCAGAGCGCGGTAACCAAGACCGCTAGTGAGGTCGCCGAGCGCTACCACGTGCCGTTCCTCAACCCGGATTCCACGTCGCCAGCGCTCACCCAGAGAGGCTACAAGTGGTTCTTCCGCACTACGCCGCACGACGCGATGTTCGCCGAGCAGCAGGCAGAGTTCATCAAGTGGCTTAACGAGAAGTACAACCTCGGTTTAAAGACCTACGCTATAATACACGAGGATAGCGAGTGGGGTACCAAGGTGGCCGAGGCCTGGAGGAAGTACTTCGATGCCGCCGGGTTCAAGCTAGTCAAGGAGATAAGCTACCATGCCGCCACCGTGACTAGTCTCGACGCCGAGGTAAAGGCCCTCAAGGCCGCTAACCCAGACGTACTGCTAGTCGCCTCATACGTGCAGGACGCCATACTCCTAGTGCAGGCTATGAAGACCAACAACTTTGCCCCCAGGGTGGTGCTAGCCCAGGACGCTGGCTTCATATCTCCCAGCTATGTACAGCAGGTGGGCAAAGACGGCTGGTTCATAATGTCGAGAGAAGTATTCAACTGGGACCTAATGGAGAAGATACCCAGGCTGAAGCAGGTCAACGAGGAGTACAAGAGGAAGTACGGTGTGGACCTTAACGGTAACTCTGCCCGCGACTACACCGGCATATGGGTGCTCTATTACGCCCTAGAGGAGGCTTGTAAGAGGGCTAGCCCCGACAACCTAGAGGAATTCCGGGCAGCACTACGCGACGCGCTAGCCAGCCTAGAGGTGCCCGGAGACAAGCTAATAGTTCCATGGAAGGGCGTCAAGTTCGACGAGAACGGCCAGAACATCTTGGGCCAGGGCATCATAGTACAGATGATGGAGGACGGTAAGTACCACACAATATATCCGCCAGAGTACGCCACTGCTGAGCCCAAGGTGCCGTTCCCACCGTGGAATGAGAGGAGCTAGCCTCTGGGCGCAGACAGCACCTAAAGCTGTCCACGCTCAGATTTTTCCCTCGTCCGCGTTGCAGCCTGGGGCCCTAGGAGGCCTTGCCTACAGCCTCCATGCGTGGGTAGGGGTGTTTGCTCTCTAGACGCTACGCCCTCATGGGCTACGTTTCGCCACCTCTACCCTTCCCTCTGCATTGACACACCCAGGAGCATCACATACCCAGGCTCTAGGCTCGGGTCAGAAGACGGTCCCGGAGGAGGTGAGAGACGTGGCTGGCGTAGGTTTAGGCGACATAGTAGCCTCTGTGGTTGATGGTGTGCTTATAGGAGGCCTCTACGGGCTCGTAGCAGTAGGGCTAGCGCTGATCTGGGGCGTCATGGAGGTAATCAACTTCGCTCACGGAGACTACATGATGCTCGGGGCGCTAGCCACATACTTTCTCGCAACGAGGCTTGGCCTAGACCCTCTACTAGCTGCGCCAGTAGCCTTCGGCCTAGTGTTTCTCCTCGGCGTCGCAACCCAGCGGACTGTGATCAACCGTATCCTCGACGCACCCCTCTTGACGCAGATAGCTACAACCTTCGCCGTACTCCTCATAATAAGGTACGGCGTCCAAGCAGCATTCGGCCCCTATACGCGGAGGCTAAGCAGCTGGTACGCTAACGAGATATACTACCTGGGCCCCGTAGTCATACCCCTGCCTAAGCTGATAGCCTTCATAGCCTCGGTCGCCGTGGCAGCTGCACTCTACTTCTTCCTCTTCCACACGCGAACTGGAATAGCCCTCCGGGCGACCGCCCAAGACCGCGAAGTAGCCCAGCTCATGGGCATCAACGTGCACCGGATGTACGAGCTTGCTTTTGGAATAGGCGTCGGAGTAGCCGGGCTCGCTGGCGCAGTCGCGTCCCTCTTCTACCCGGTTTTCCCCGAGATGGGGGCCTTCTTCGCCCTGATAGCCTTCATATCGGTGGTGTTGGGTGGCTTCGGCAGCGTGTTCGGCGCCTTCCTGGGCGGGATAATTGTCGGCGTAACCGAGGCTGTTAGCGCGTTGTTTATAGACCCTGCGCTGAAGGATGTGGTGGCCTTCCTCCTCTTCATAGTGATAGTGCT
>DQVR01000021.1 GCA_015661645.1 Pyrodictium delaneyi | reverse complement strand
CTGTGGCCTTTCAGTTACTAGTTTAAACATGCGTTTTTAGTGCTACATAATTTGTTGTTTCAGAAAAAGCTTAAGTTTAGGCTATTAGGGTTCGGGTGTGTAGCGGAGGTGGGATAAGTATGGCTTCCCGTGCAGCCCTAATAGCCGGAGTAATCGTAGTAATCGCACTCGCGGCAGCTGCAGCCCTCGTAATGGGCGGCGAGAAGACGAAGCCTACAGAGACACCACCCGGGACAACTAGCCCAGCTCCCTCTACGCCAGCTACGCCGGCTGAGACCGCCGCTGAGGCGGGGGCGGCGGGCGAGAAGGAGATAGTGCTGAAAGTGGGCCTACTGGTAGACGAGAGCGGCCCTACAAGCGATGTGGGTCGTGACTACGCCCGTGGCGCCGAGGCTGCCTTCAAGTACTTTAACGAGAAGGGTGTCTACACTAAGGACGGCGTACGCGTGCGCCTCGAGTACGTGAAACGCGACTACGCCTACAACCCGAGCAAGGCCGTGGAATTCTATCGTGAGTTCCGTGACCGCTATGGCGTAATAGCCGTAGTGGGCTGGGGTACCGCGGACACAGAGAAGCTCGCAGACCAAGTAGCCAAGGACAAGGTGCTATACATATCGGCAAGCTACTCTGCCAAACTAGTAGGTAAGCCTTTTAACTTCTTCCCAGCACCAGACTACAGCACCCAGGCGTGTGCCGCCGTAAAGTGGATGGCAGAGAAGAAACAGGATGCTAAACTAGCCTTGCTATACGACCACAAGGTGGCCTACAGCAAGAGCCCGATACCAGCCATAAAGGCCTATGCTCCCGAGGCCGGTGTTGAGATAGTAGCTGACGTAGATCTTCCGCTAAAAGCTACGGGCGCCGACGCCGAGAGGGCTATACAGCAGGCTGTGGGGAGCAAACCCGACTTCCTATGGTGTGGAAATACTATACACAGCTGTAGTCTAGCCGCGAAGGCTCTAGTCAAGTACGGACTAGAAGCAGCCCAGGTATCCAATGTCTGGGGCTTCGACGAGCGGTTCCCACAGATGGCGGGAAGTGGTGTCGAAGGCAAGGTAGCTGGTGTATCCCCATGGATATGGCCAGAATACGCTAAAGACAAGCCTGGCTACAGGGAGGTCTACGAAGCCGCTAAGATGATGGGGATAGGTGAAGACAGGGTAAACCTGCGGTTCATGCAGGGCTTCATGAATGTCTGGCTGCTAGTAAAGGCCATAGAGAGGACAACTTCAACAGAACTCATGGAGAAGAAGGGTGAGGCGCTAAAGGAGGCCCTTGAGAGCAGCTGCCAGAGCGACCCGATACAGCTAGGCGACATAACGCCGCCAATGAGGTTCTGTCCGGGCAAGCACCTGCCCTTCACAAGCGTCTACATAGTGGTCTATGGCGAGGATGGCAAGTTCCACTTCGAAGGCCCAGTATCGCCGGAGGGGTTCGACTGCGTAGCCGCAACCCAGGGCTAGCCATAGAACCCTAAACCCTGCTCACATAATGAACAATACTGTTTTTCACCCATGGGGCCATACAGCCCACAACCGTTAGACCGTGTATCTTGTAGCTCCACTCCATGATGGAGGGCGGCAGCCGTGCCAGCTATGCTCGAGGTCAACAACATAGAGGTAGTATACCACCCCTATATACTGGTGCTGAAAGGTATTAGCATCCAGGTGCCCGAGAAGAGCGTCGTAGCAGTCCTCGGGCCTAACGGGGCAGGGAAGACCACACTACTCAAGGCTGTCTCGGGCCTCATCAAGCTTGACCGCGGCCGGGTTACTAAGGGCTATATCAGCTACATGGGTGAGCGCATCGAGAACAGCGACCCCGAGGACGTGTCCCGGCGGGGCATAGTCTATGTGGTTGAGGGCCGCCGCGTCTTCAAAGAGCTCACCGTGGAGGAGAACATCGAGGCAGTAGCCTATGCATGGTGGAGCAAGAACCCCGACCCAGACCTGGTTTACAAGTACTTTCCCAAGCTCAGGGCCCGCCGGAACACACGGGTGGGCTACCTTAGCGGTGGGGAGCAACAGATGCTCGCTATAGGGCTCGCGCTGCTCGCCCGGCCGAGGCTCCTCCTGCTCGACGAGCCTAGCCTAGGCCTTGCACCCAAGATAGTCTCGGAGGTCTACGACTCTATAAGGAGGCTCCACGAGGAGGAAGGTATGACGATACTCCTAGCAGAGCAGAATGCGCGGAAAGCTCTCGAGATTGCCGACCACGGCTACATAATCGAAAACGGGAAGATAGTGCTAGAGGGGCCAGCTGAGAAGCTACGCGAGGATAAGGATGTGAAAGAGTTCTACCTCGGCATGCGTGGCGCAGAAGCAGGCGGCTACCGGCAGGCTAAGTGGTATCGCCGTAAGAAGCGCTGGGTGTAACATTGTTCTATGCGGGAAGGCTAAGTTTAAACCTACTTCGCCTTCCAGGTTCTATCCTTATTTCGTGTACGTATTGAGATCCTACAAGCATAGCAAGCCTTATTAGCATAGCCGTGTACCTAGGGCTTCTACGAGCACGGTGCAAGGCCTTCCTCTATAACCATGACTGCTCCCAGCTGTGCTAACGCCTGGAGAAGCCCAGCATAGTCAGAGCCATGTTCATTGCAACGGGATGGAGACAATGCCTAGAAGTCTAACTCCAACAAAGCCTATACTATACGTCGTAGCCGTTGCTGTAGCGCTAGCCGCTACACAGCTTGTTGCAAAAGCAGCTGTATTCGCATTCATGCCTGGCAGTCTTGAAGCATCCTATAGGGGGCCCTACCTAGCCTTAGAGGACCCGTCGACTCCTAGCGTGAATGTTACTCTCGGGCTAAACCAGAGTTCAGCATTCATCACCATCAAGGCAGTAGACGACTATATTCTGCTTACGAGGAACCCTGGGTTCGATACCGGGCCAGATTACTGGTACTTTAGCCCGGGAGTGTATCTAAATAATGCGTCCTGGGCTACCGTAGCTGGTAACGGGTTCATAGTAGTCAACGGCACGATGCCGGGTTTATACTCATCCGACGCATTCGCGCTCATACAGCCAATAGTCTTTCCCAACAAGCCGGGCTCGATAGTAGGCAACATCACGTGGAGGACTGATGTGTATCAGCTTGGGTCACCTCTCTTTTACAATGATCTATACATATTGATTGTAGGTATATATGATCCCGTGAATGGTATCTTCATAGCGTCTAATAATACAGGCATAATAGATGCTGCTACCTGGAATGGTACTACTTTTGTATTTAGATATACACTCGACCCCACCGGTATCGAGCCCGGCGTTGAATACTACTTCGTAGTACTGTTCAATGTCTATCACTTTGGCGTAGGACGTGGCGGTGGCGACTCCTACTTTGAGTTCTGGATAGATAGTGCCTTTCT
>DQVR01000050.1 GCA_015661645.1 Pyrodictium delaneyi | reverse complement strand
CTCATGTCGAACCCGGAAGTTAAGCCGGCCGCGTTGGGGGATGCTGTGGGGTCCGCGAGGCCCCGCAGCGCCCCCAAGCCGGGATCGGGCCGCTATAGCCGGTTGGTCCACAACCTCTCCAATGTCTTCCCGTATGCCCTCAGTTCTCGCTGCACTTTATCCATCATGTGTTTGCTTTCTGGCTGTAGGCTGGTATAGAGATAGTTAACGCCAGTCCGCTATATTGCAGTTATGTGGGATATGTTTACATTTATAGAGCTTTATACTTGGAAGTACTGGGCTATACGTAGATGAGGGAGAGAGGACGTACAGAACCCATACCTATAGGTAGGGTAAGGGTGATATGGTATGGGTTATGTTCGCTGGCTAGGTCATTCGGCTTTCGAGATACAAATTGATGGTTATAGAATCCTTGTAGACCCTTGGCTTAGTAACCCGCAGTCCCCTGTGAGCGTCAAAGATTATGAGGGTAAAGTCGATCTAGTGCTTGTGACGCACGACCACCTAGACCACCTTGGCGATGCTGTAGAGATACTAAGGCTAAACCCTAGTGCAAAATTTGCTGCCGTATATGAACTAGCAAACTACGTTGCAGAGCAGCTGGGCGATAACTCCGGGAGAATAGTTGGAGCCAATATAGGCGGGCCCCTCAAGCTCCCGGGCATAGGCCTCAAGGTCATGTTCTTCCCTGCAACCCATAGCAGCGATCGCGGAGTACCTACCAGCGTGGTTATAGCTGGCAGCGAGGCTACTGTGTTCCATGCTGGCGACACCGGGCTCTTTGCCGAAATGCAGTTCATAGGCGAGCTGTACAGCCCCGACATAGCTCTGCTCCCTATAGGCGGGCACTTCACTATGGATGTTGTCCAGGCTGTAAAGGCGGTCGAACTTCTAAAACCACGTGTAGCTATTCCGATGCACTACAATACCTTCCCCGTTATAGAGGCCGATCCCCAGGAGTTTGCCAGGCTGGTCGCAGAGAAGGGACTAGACACTAAAGTAGTTGTGCTGAAGCCGGGCGAGTCCTACGAATTCTAGTAAAGGGTAGTCTCCCGTTGCTCGTTATCTCGTTTTTAATCCCTTCTGGCCCCACTCGGGTGTCCTGGGTCTCGGCTTGAGCCAGAAGCTTGCTGTCTCAGAGTCGGAATATCAGCTCTTGAAACGTCTTGTGGGCCGGGTTAAGCCCGGGGAACGTTACACAACAGAGGAGCTTGCCAGACTCCTAGGGCTGCCTAGGAGCCAGATAGAGTCTCTAGTGAGGCTCCTTGCTGATAAAGGGCTCTTCCGTATAGAGGAGAGGACAGTAGAAAAGTACGTTGTTACTGAGGAGGCTGAGCGGTATCTTAGGGAGGGGTTTCCGGAGGAGAAGCTTGTAAAGCTACTATATGAACGCGGTGGCCAGTTGCCCGTGGAGGAGGCTGAGCGGATTCTTGGTAGAGAGTTCAGCATAGCTATGGCTAATGCTTCGCGGAAGGGCTGGGTAAGCGTAGAGGCTGGCCAAGTGAAGCTAGTGGTCGAGCCGCTAGTGGAAGCTGAAGAGAGGAAGCTACTGGATAGGTTACGTAGCGGCGAAGAGCTCTCGCCCGACGAGCTGAAGCTCCTACGTCGTCGGCGCCTTGTCACGCCCAGAAAAGAGAGGATAACAATAGTTAGCCTAGAGGAGAGCCCAGAGAAGCTTCTCGAAAAAGTAGTGGTAGAGATAGGCGCCCTAACACGACAGCTCATCGAGTCTGGTAAGTGGCGTAGCGTTAGGCTCCGCAGCTACAATGTGGCCGCAGAGCCTCCGAGACTGTACCCTGGAAGGCTGCATTTCTTCCGCCAGTTCGTGGAGCATTTACGCGACGTTATGAAGGAGCTAGGCTTCGTCGAGGTAGAGGAGCCTCCAGTTGAGCTCGAGTTCTGGAACTATGACGTGCTCTTCCAGCCCCAGTACCACCCGGCCCGTACGCCTACAGACACGTTTTACCTCCGACAGCCGCGGAAGGGTACACTGCCAGACGGTCTAGTAGATAGCGTAAGGAAGGCGCATGAGGAAGGTATAGCAGGGAGCCGTGGCTGGGGATACAAGTGGGACCCGTCCCGTGCAGCACGCTTAATATTGCGTAGCCACACGACAGCTGTATCTGCGCGTATACTCGCCAGGAAGCCAAGGCCGCCTTTCCGGTTCTTCAGCCTTGGTAGAGTATACCGTGTAGAAACCATAGACCCTAGGCACTTACCCGAGTTCCACCAGATAGATGGTATAGCGAGCGAGAACGGCGTAAGCCTACGGTGGCTTATGGGTATCCTCTCGGAGTTCCTCGAGAGGCTTGGGTTCCGCGAGTATAAGTTTCGGCCAGCGTACTTCCCCTTCACCGAACCCTCTATTGAGGGCTACGTCCGGGTTAAGGGCCAGTGGCTCGAGATACTCGGCGCTGGTATGTTCAGGCCAGAGATGCTCGCAGCTCTTGGGATAGACTACCCCGTTGCGGCGTGGGGTATGGGTATAGAAAGGCTGGCTATGGCTCTATACGGCCTAACGGACATAAGGCAGCTCTACAGCGCAGATGTGCGTTTCCTCTCCACTATTCCCTCAAGGTGGTGGCTATATGCCGGTACTCAGATTTAAGCCAGGACGGGTTAAGGAAGCTTTAGGTCTAAGCCTGGACAAAGCACTGGAGGTAATGGAGAGGCTAAAGATAGAAGTAGAGCTAGACGCTGAGGGCAACGTTATCGCTGAGCTTGAGGTAGACAGGCCAGACATGTACAGTCTTGAGGGTATAGCGCGCCAGGCTAAAGGCCTATTAGGCCTAGAGCTAGGTATGCCAAACTACGAGATAGTGGAGAGCGGCTACCGTATAGTAGTCGAGGATGTGCCTACTCGGCCATACGTCGCGGGCGCTGTAGTCTGGGACGTAGATGTTGATGAGGATTTCCTCGAAGAGCTTATTCAGTTTCAAGAGAAGCTACACACGAGCCATGGTGGGCAGCGAAGGAGGGTAGCGATAGGCCTCCACGACTTAGACAAGCTGCCTTCAAGGAACGTGTTCTACAGATTCATGGACGTGGACAAGGTGGTGTTCAAGCCTCTACACCACGAGAGGGAGATGACACTCCGCGAAGTACTGGAAGAGACTAGCCAGGGTAAGAGCTACGGCTCTATATCGCTCCAAGACGGTAAGCACCCAGTACTCTTCTCCGGAGAAGAGGTCATAAGTGTCCCTCCAGTGATAAATGCCGATCTTACCCGTATCGAGCCGGGCACAAGACACATATTCATAGACGTTACCGGTCCGGAGCTTAAGCCTGTACTGGATATACTTTCAATACTGGCTGCTAACCTAGCTGAAAGAAGCAAGAGTAAGAAGATAGGCGTAGTAGACGTAGAGGCTCCATGGGGTAGACTAAGAGAGCCAAGCCTAGAACCGATGACTATGGTGCTCAACCCAGAGTATGCGTCAAGGATTATAGGCACATCTATAACAGCGGATGACACGGTCGAAGCGCTTAAGAGGATGAGGTTCGACGCGAGGAAGGTCAATGTTAGTCACGTAGAGGTCGAGGTACCGCGGTATCGGGTCGACATACTGCATCCCGTAGATCTTGTTGAGGAGATAGCACTAGCAATAGGCCTCGATAGACTAGCCCCCGAGAAGCCACGGCTGATGCTCAGAGGCTCGCTTTTACCTATAAGAGCGTGGGAGAGAGAAGCCAGACTAATCCTCGTAGGACACGGCTTTGTCGAGGTCTACTCGTATAGCCTTACAAGCTGTAAGGACCAGATAGAGTTAGCTGGTATAGATGAGAAACGCCTAGTAATAATAGAAAACCCTGTAGGTGTTGAGAGCGGATGTTACCGCGCGTCGCTCCTCCCACTGCTACTCCGGATAGCAGCTGCAAACCAGCATGCTGTGCCCCTCCGAGTATTCGAGATCGGCGACGTCATAGTAGCCAGTGAGGAAGACAAGGAGAGAGGAATAGCCCATCAACGTAGAGTAGCGCTCCTATACATGGGCGAAAAGGCTGGCTACGAAGACATACAATCAGTGGTATACAGTGTCCTAAGGCTCCTAGGCGACGAGATAACAGAGGTAGTGCCTGCAAACCATAGACTCTTCATAGAAGGCCGTACGGCCGAGCTAAGAACGCGTAGAGGCGTGGTAGCGGTCCTAGGCGAAGTAAAGCCCGAGATACTAGAGAAGCTCGGGGTAACGTACCCCATAGCTGCGGCAGAAATCGACTATACGGCTCTTCAGCGCAAGTGACACCGTCATTCGGCATAGGGCTTTCTGGGGGCAGGAGGCACCGCTGTCCCCCGCCCCTAACACCCGGGCTCACAGCCCCCACGTGGGGGTCTCGCTCGGGCTCTTACAGACGGGAGTAACGGGGCGGCGCGGCGCCCCCCGCCCCCAGAAAGCCCCCGATACTATTCTAGAACGCCTTACCCGGGGGATTATACCCTAGCCTCGTCGAGACGGTATGGACACAGTGAGGCCAGAGCCTTCTTGTTAATTTAGAACCGATGTAGGGCTTCCTACTCTTCTTATATCTGTCACCAGGACTATAGGCTATGGGAACTCATAAGCAGAGGGACAAACGATGACCCCGGAGGAGAGATTGAAGCTTATAACACGTAACACTGTAGAGATAGTTACTATTGAAGAGCTTAAAGCCAAGATAGAAGCTGGCGAGAAGCTTAAGGGGTACATAGGTTTCGAGCCTAGTGGGCTCTTCCACATAGGCTGGTTGGTCTGGGCTAATAAGGTAAAGGACATGGTTGATGCAGGGGTAGAATTCTACCTGCTCGCTGCCACATGGCATGCGTGGATAAACGATAAGCTTGGCGGAGACATGGAGCTAATACGTAAGGCGGCACGCCATGTGGTTGACGTGTTAGAGGCCATTGGTGTCAACCGCTCTAGACTAAAGGTTGTAGACGCTGAGGAGTTAGTGTCTGACAAAGAGTACTGGTCCATACTTCTACGGGTGGCCAAGAACAATACGCTTGCACGTATAAAGCGGGCGCTCACTATAATGGGTAGGAAGGCTGAAGAGGCAGAACTCGACTTCTCAAAGCTTATATACCCAGCTATGCAGGTGACAGACATATTCTACCTAGACTTGGATATAGCTCTTGGTGGTATGGACCAGCGCAAGGCGCACATGCTGGCCAGGGATACAGCGGAGAAGGTGGGCAGAAAGAAGCCCATAGCGATCCATACACCGCTGCTAACAGGGCTACAGGGAATCGGTAGGATGAACCCGGATGCTGTAGACGAGGAGCAGCACGCAGTAGAGTTCAAGATGAGCAAGTCTAAACCCGAGACAGCTATCTTTGTGTACGATAGCCCGGAGGACATAGAGAAGAAGATTCTACGTGCTTACTGCCCTGCAAGGGAGGTAAAATTCAACCCGATAATAGAGATAAACAAGTACCTCTTATTCTCAAGGCCCGGCTTCAAGCTAGTCATAGAAAGGCCAGAGAAATATGGTGGCACAATAGTAGTTGAAAGCTACGAGGAACTTGAAAGGATATATCGTGAGGGTAAGCTACACCCGTTAGACCTAAAGAAAGCTACCGCAAAGGCACTCATAGAGATGCTGGAGCCCGTTAGAAGATACTTTGAGCAGAACCGCGAGGCACGAGAAATGCTAGAAGAACTAAAAAAGGCTGCTATCACACGATAATGTTTAACGGAGCCTAGCGGTTAGGCTCACAGCCCTCAACTAAGGTATTCGTGTGAAGCTCCCCTACGCGGCTCTTCGCCCATAATGAAGAGCCCTGGGCTCATGCAGTAGAAGAAAGACAATAACTGCACCATCACCGCGCTGGGTGTCAGAGTTGAAGTACTTAATAAAGGCAAAGATAGAAGTTGAAGGACTAGTAAATAAGCATGATATAATAGGTGCTATATTTGGTCAGACCGAGAATCTTTTCGGAGAAGAGTTTGACCTACGTGAGCTACAGGACAGGGGGAGGATAGGCCGTGTCCAGGTCGAGGTACGGCACCAGGGCACAAAGACCTATGGAGAGATAACAGTCCCATCCAACCTTGACCGCGTGGAAACAGCGCTAATAGCAGCCATGTTAGAACTCGTCGAGAAGGTGGGCCCCTACAAGGCGCGGATACATGTTTACGATATAATTGACGTGCGTGCCGAGAAGATAAAGAAGATCATCGAAAGAGCGAAGGAAATACTGCGTATATGGTCGCTTGAAAAGACGCCCGATCTACGCGAGGTACTGCGCGAGATAAGTGAGTCGATTAAGCGCGGTGAAGTGATATCCTATGGGCCTGAAAAGCTGCCAGCCGGCCCTGATGTAGACAAGAGCGATGAGATAATCATAGTGGAAGGAAGAGCTGACGTTATAAACCTTCTGCGATACGGTTACAGAAACGTCATAGCGCTAGAGGGTGCGCGCGGCAAGATACCAGATACCATAATCAAACTAGCTAAGACGAAAAAGGCTATAGCCTTCGTTGACGGGGATCATGGTGGAGACTTGATACTATGGGAGCTACTCCGCGTCGCCGATATAGACTATGTAGCGCGGGCTCCTCCGGGCAAAGAAGTAGAGGACCTAACTGGTAAGGAAATAGCTAGGGCTCTCCGCAACCTCGTTCCAGCTCGCGAGTACCTAGCAATACTAGAGCGTAAGCTCAAAGGTAAACCAGAAAAGCCCGCAAAGCTTGAACAGCCTAAGCCCGAGGCAAAGGAGGCTAAACCGGAAGAAGCGTCTCCAGCCCCACGGCCTATGCCACAGCCGCAGAAGCCTACTCCAAAGGCTGAGCCGGTCATACAAATTGAGGTAGAGCGTGTAGAGATACCGCCAAGCATTATCGAAGAAATTAAACAGCTGAGTGGCACGCTAGAGGCCATACTCTACGACAGGGAATGGAAACCGGTTGAGAAAGTACCAGTAAGAGATGTCTACAACGTGCTAGAGAAAGTAGAACCAGGCAGGGTTTACGCGATAGTATATGACGGGATAGTTACACAGCGTATGCTAGACCTTGCAGCACAGAAGCAGATAAAGCTGCTGATAGCAAACAGGCTTGGCTCCATAGAGCGTAGACCCCAAGGGGTAAGTATACTGACGTTCAACGACATACTCTCCTAAGCCGCTGGAAGCTAGAGGGAAGACCCGCGATGTCATGCTTGTTTCTACCTCTTTTACGTCCCCTGCAACTCTCGCTCGCGGCTGGCTTACTCGGTAAACTCCCAGCGTAAATGCATAAAACTCTTCAAAGTTGTATGTTAGGTAGAAGTACTGCAAGCGTCATCGTCGATATTATAGATGCTACCAGCTTTCCACGATCCTCGCCTAGCTTCTCCACGGCTATATCTCGTAGTATTTGGGCACCATCTGTCACGAAGAGTGGAGCAGCATTGATCACAGCCAGACCGATGTTTATCATAGAAGCCAGCATAAGTATAACGAATATAGAGTGTGCAGTCGGCCCGCTAATGCCAGACCTAACAAGGGATGCTGGTGCATCCCCCAGGTATATACCTATGCGTTCATACACCTCTCTATCGGCAGTATCGTTAGGGGCTGCAGGCTTTACGACTGTTATGTTTTCGCCGCTGGGCTTCACAAACACTACAACAAGGGTCACATTCGATAGTGTGCCGCCATTCTCTGCACGAAGCTTCATCAAGTAGTTCATGAAACTAGGCACATCGCTTAGGGAGGTACCGTTAACTACTATTGATGTGAAGACGTCCCCGCGCTGGATGCCCGCCTTTTCTGCAAACGAGCCCGGGCTCACGTCTATTATTGTTATATAGGCCCCGCTCTGGGTGAGAAGCATTATTACCGCAGTAACCATGGCAAATAGCACTATGTTAGCCAGTATCCCTGCGGCATACACTCTTAACCTGCTCCGTAGTGGTGCTCTTGCAAGTTCCTTGTCGTCAGGCTCGACGAAAGCAGCTGGCAGTATTCCAAGAGCTACTAGGAAACCCGTCGACTTTACCTTTATACCTTCATATCGTGCGGCAAGAGCATGAGAAAGTTCGTGGAATATTATTGCTAGCGAGAGGCCCGGAAGTAAATAGAGGAAGGTCTCTAGGCTTATTGTGACGCCCGGGATTATAGGCATTATTGGTGCTACTCCCCCTGTGTGCCCCCTCATAAGGTCTATTAACCTTGTTATAGTGATCCGATAGAACTCTGCCATGAGCAGGAATGTCGCTATTACGCCAAGGTCAAAGGCTAAACCGAGGAGCCAGCAGCTCCTAAGTTTATCGAATACTTTGAAGCTAGATGGTACACGTAGTACGATCATAAGGGGGCTTATGGCTAGCCTAGAGTTCTCCTTATCTCCGCGTAGCTTCCACAGAATTGTTGTCAGCGTTATCCACGCAGCCAGGTAAGCTAGTAGCATGTTTAACGAGCCTGCCATCGCTATAACCCTTCCCTCGCACAGTCCAGCCACTAAGGCCAGAAGCTTGGAGTTATAAGTACCTAGCAATTTATGAGCAGTGTAAGGAGCGTACAGGAGACCCTTCCCTATGCTCGGCGAGCAAGGACGATATGTGCAGCCTACGCCCTCAGCTCAGAACCAGGGGCTAGCTAAGGTGTAGCGTGTGGCGCGCGACAAAATAGAACGGCGTGCAGAGTACAGGATAGTAGTCTATGGTGACGAGCATTGGAGGTTTCTCAGAAATCTACGCCAGGAGGCAAAGCGTATAATGGAGCCTCTTAAGCTGATGGGGCTCGCGCCTATAGTTCATGGTAGTATAGCTCGGGGTGACGTACATAGTGGCAGCGACATAGATGTGTTTATACCATCGATAGTGCCTTCCTACATGATTGAGGTCGGCTTAGAAAGAGCCGGGCTAAGGATATCCCACAAGCTGGTTGTCCAAGCCACACCCCAAAGCACTCCGAAGGCCTACATAGTGCTGGATGCTGAGGAGAAAAGAATAGTCTCTTTTCCGCTAGCCAAGCTCTCTAAAAAAGAATACGAGTTTTACTATTTCGGTGGAGCGCTTGACTACGACGGGATTGTATCAGGAAAGCGCGTCCCTGGAGTGAATAAGAAGCTCGTCCTAATAGAGCCGCTTCCCGATGGACATAGGGAATCGCCAGTGATAGGACGTGAGGCGGAAGTAGCGAAAATAGTAGGTGTCAGCATAGATACTGTGCTTGAAAGGGTTAGAGTTCTAACACGCCGCGACGAGCATGGGAGAACCGGCGTATTCGTCAAGTACGAGCTAGAGCCTTGGGACTCTATAGAGGACGCGGTAAGGAGAATTGCCCGGGAGAACCCCATATTCCGGCGTGCACTCATAGCTAAAGGCTCTCCCCTGGTGTAGAGGGATCATGTTAAGGAAAGTAGAGCTAGTAGAAGAAATATATGCACTTGTCGGAACAATGCCGCTAGGTTGTATGCACTGCATAAGGGGTTCAAAAGTAGTCATATTTATCACGGGGCTCTGTGACGACAAGTGCTTCTATTGTCCCGTCTCGCCGGATAAACTATACCACGACATTACAAGAGTCGATGAGGAACCCGTATACTCCTTAGAGGACATAGTGTATGAGGTATACAGGATAGGTGCAGACGGTGCAAGTATAACCGGCGGAGACCCCCTCGTAAAGGTCGAGAGAACCATAAAGACGATAAGGCTGTTAAAGGAGCTCTTTGACGATGGCTTCCACATACATTTGTATACGAGTGGGCGGTATGCATCGTCGAGTGTACTGCTAGAGCTTGAGCGCGCAGGACTCGACGAGATAAGATTCCATGTGGTAGGAGATTGGGTCCTTAAGCGCATAGACCTTGCGCTAAAGACTCTTAGGGATGTGGAGGTAGGCGTCGAGATACCAGTATTCCCGGACAGAGTTGAGAAGACTAAACATCTGATAAAGAAGCTAGACCAGATGGGTGTAAAGTTTATTAATCTAAATGAGCTCGAGGTATCTGAAAATAATATACGTGCAATATTACTCCACGGCTACAAGCTTGAAGACAATAAGCCCGTAGTCAAGAGGAGCAGGGAGGCAGCCCTAGAGATAGTGAGATGGACGTCCCGCAATACCAGTAGGATAACGGTCCACTTTTGTCCAGCTGTATACAAGGATAGAGTCCAGATGCGTATAAGGCTTATACGTAAAGCTATGAGGATGGCAAAACCCTATGAAGAAATCACCGCCGACGGCATGATAGTGGTGCTTGAAGCGGAGCCCGTGGGCCAAGCTCTCGAATTAGTAGATAAAGGCTTTGGCGAGCGAATCGGAGATAAAGTAGTGCTGCACCCCCGCATCCAGCTACCCGGTGCGCGTGTTAGGAGTAGATACCCTGTGGCATCAGTTGCAAGCCTTCCCTTGGAGCTGCAGGGCATAACGGAGAATAGCAACGACACCTCCTAGAGACTTTACTTTAGCTCCCGCGGGGGCCTCGGTGCTTATAAATTGTATCTCGGAGCGTGTCATATCAGCTAGTCTTAGCAGCTCGTCTACTCTCTTTCTAACTTCCGGGTCTGGATGGTGTAGTAGCTCGTCTAACACTAGCAACTTCCCTACGGCACCCATCCTAGCAGCCTCCGTGACCATGTCTATCGTGTAGGCTACTCTGCAAGGCTCCTTCGCCAACAGTTTCTCGAACTCCTCGATGAATTTCTCAGCCCTAATGGAGGCGGCTTCTCTAAGAGCGTTTCTCATAACACCACGTCTGACCTCCTCGAGTATACCAGCGTGGCCACCCATCGAGACGTGGTCTACGTAGAGCCTTACCTCTCTGGGCAGCAGGGTGCGAAGTCGTTCGGCGAGCGCGTCTTTCAGCATCCCAGGTCCTGCGACGACAACTAGCAGCGGCTTTTCGCGCTCAACTATCCCGGCAGTAGTCTTGGCTATTATTGTAAGAGCCTCTCTCATCTTTTCCTCCCGTGAAGGGTCGTCTTTGCCGGGGAGATGGAGCCCGCCCTCTGCTAGAACCCGGACACCCTGGCCGCGCGCTATAGCCACTGCGTACTCGTCATAGTCCACAGCTACTATCACGGCAGCTGGCTGTAGACTACTAGATTCGAGCTTCTCTAGGAGGGCGCGTGGCCATCCATGCGGCTTCATTATCTCTAGCTCTCTACCTACGTCGATGTTTATTGTGTGGTATTTACCGAGCACGCCGTATTTTTCAGGACCCTCGACAACTAGGCCGCGTATCCTTAGCCTTGTGGTGAATGCCTGGAACTCTGTCTTTTCGACCCTAATGGTGAGCGTCATTGGTACACGGCTGCTACGTCCTGAACCACGTTCGCCGAAATGCACTTCTCTCACGGTACGTGCTCGGACTAGGTCGCCAGGCTGGATAACCGTGTATAGTGTCCATATGTCGTCGGTGGTCTCTGGTACAACCTTTACAACGCCTCGTTTAAGATCCTTGAACACAATCTTCATTTCCTAGCCATCCCTCCCAGTATATGGGCTATGCCGGATGCAGTGCTGTAAAACGGTTAGAGCAGCAGAGCCCAGCGACCTAGACGAAGTATTCCGTATAGAAGTAGAGTCGTTTGATAAGCCGTATCCTAGGTGGTACTTAGACCTACTCTACGGGCTAAGCGGAGGAGAATACTTCCTCGTATCAGAGAGCGCTGATGGTAGGATAACTGGGTATATCGTAGGGATACCATTATCTGATAACGCGTGTCATATAGCATCAATAGCTGTTGTAAAGGAATGCCGTAGAAGGAAAGTTGGAACAGTGCTTCTACAAAGCCTTATGGAGTTATGCAGCTCTAATGGCTATAGTTCGTTCGTATTGGAAGTCGATACATGCAACTATTCAGCCCAGAGTTTGTATATATCGAACATGTTTAGACCTATAATGTTTATGCCAAACTACTACAGCTGGGGGAGACACGCCCTAATGATGGCGCTGATTGGTGGGCAGCCTTGCTGCTTTCAGCCCTCAACTAAGGGGGTACAAAGCGTTACATAGGCCTACCCGCTAAGATAGTTACACATTATGTGGAGGCCCGGCTCTATAGTATTGGGTAGGGCCAGCCTATGCCAGAATCTATAGAGTTTGTACTCCTTGATTCAAGCTACGAGATTGTAGGAAAAGAGCCAGTAATCATACTATGGGGTGTAACGCTAGACGGTAAACGCGTAGTCCTACTTGACAGAAGGTTTAGGCCCTACTTCTACGCACTCATATCCCGCGACTACGAAGATAAGGCCGAGGAGGTAGCAGCTGCTGTTAGAAGGCTAAGTATGGCAAAGAGCCCCATAGTAGAAGCAAAGGTAGTTAATAAGAAATACTTCGGAAGGCCTCGTAAAGCAGTCAAAGTAATGACGGTTATACCTGAATCTGTTAGAGAATATAGAGAGGCTGTAAAGAAACTAGAAGGCGTGGAAGACTCCCTAGAGGCAGACATAAGGTTCGCAATGAGGTATCTAATCGACAAGAGGCTCTACCCATTCACAGCATACCGTGTTAGAGCCGAGAACGCTGGACGAAGCCCTGGTTTCCGTGTAGACTCTGTGTACACTATAGTTGAGGACCCAGAGCCCATTGCCAACATAACCAGTATAGACATTCCAGAGATGCGTGTGCTCGCGTTTGACATAGAGGTCTACAGTAAGAGGGGAAGCCCTAATCCGTCCCGCGACCCAGTCATAATAATCTCAGTAAAGGACAGCAGGGGGAGCGAGAAGCTACTAGAAGCCAACAACTACGATGACAGAAACGTACTACGGGGATTTGTAGAATATATACGCTACTTTGATCCAGACATAATAGTAGGCTATAATAGCAATAATTTTGACTGGCCATACCTTATAGAACGTGCACACAGAATAGGAGTAAAGCTTGACGTGACGCGGCGTGTGGGAGCTGAGCCAAGTACGAGCGTCTATGGACATGTCTCTGTGCAGGGTAGGCTAAACGTAGACCTCTACAACTACGTGGAGGAAATGCATGAGATAAAAGTAAAGACGCTCGAGGAAGTCGCCGAATACCTAGGCGTTATGCGCAAGAGCGAACGTGTACTCATAGAATGGTGGCGGATCCCAGATTACTGGGACGACGAGAAGAAGCGGCCTCTACTGAAGCGCTATGCCCTCGACGATGTGAGAGCTACCTACGGTCTCGCTGAGAAGATACTCCCATTCGCTATACAGCTTTCGACAGTAACCGGTGTTCCTCTAGACCAAGTTGGAGCTATGGGCGTAGGTTTTCGCCTAGAATGGTATTTGATAAGAGCGGCACGTGATATGAATGAGCTTGTCCCCAACCGTGTCAAGCGGCGTGAAGAGAGCTACAAGGGGGCAGTGGTATTAAAGCCTCTAAAGGGTGTCCACGAGAATGTAGTAGTGATTGACTTTAGCTCAATGTACCCTAACATAATGATAAAGTACAATGTAGGCCCAGACACGATAGTTGACGACCCATCTAAGTGCGAGAAGTACGGTGGGTGCTACGTAGCCCCCGAAGTCGGACACATGTTTAGACGTTCGCCTCCAGGCTTCTTTAAGACAGTGCTTGAGAACCTCATAGCGCTGCGTAAGCAAGTACGTGAGAAAATGAAAGAGTTTCCCCCGGATAGCCCA
This sequence comes from Pyrodictium delaneyi, assembly GCA_015661645.1. Taxonomy (GTDB): domain Archaea; phylum Thermoproteota; class Thermoprotei_A; order Sulfolobales; family Pyrodictiaceae; genus Pyrodictium; species Pyrodictium delaneyi_A. The sequence continues at coordinate 1,539 of DQVR01000050.1, read as the reverse complement.
GAATACCGGATATACGATGAGCGTCAGAAGGCACTCAAGGTGCTAGCCAACGCCAGCTACGGCTATATGGGATGGGTGCACGCTCGCTGGTACTGTAAACGCTGTGCAGAGGCTGTAACAGCTTGGGGCCGTAACCTAATACTCTCAGCAATAGAATATGCTAGGAAGCTCGGCCTCAAAGTCATATACGGAGACACGGACTCCCTCTTTGTAACTTATGATAAGGAGAAAGTAAAGAAGCTAATAGAATTCGTCGAAAAGCAGCTAGGCTTCGAGATAAAAATAGATAAGATATATAAGAGGGTGTTCTTTACCGAGGCAAAGAAGCGCTATGTGGGCCTCCTTGAAGACGGGCGTATAGACATAGTAGGCTTTGAGGCCGTTAGAGGCGACTGGTGCGAGCTAGCTAAAGAGGTGCAAGAGAAAGTAGCAGAGATAATACTGAAGACAGGAGACATAAATAGAGCTATAAGCTATATAAGAGAGGTTGTGAAAAAGCTAAAGGAAGGCAAAATACCCATAACAAAGCTCGTAATATGGAAGACCTTGACAAAGAGAATCGAGGAATACGAGCACGAGGCACCGCATGTTACTGCAGCACGACGTATGAAAGAAGCAGGCTACGATGTGGCGCCGGGAGACAAGATAGGTTACATCATAGTCAAAGGGCATGGCAGTATATCGAGTCGTGCCTATCCGTACTTTATGGTGGACTCGTCTAAGGTCGACACAGAGTACTACATAGACCACCAGATAGTACCAGCAGCGATGAGAATACTCTCATACTTCGGGGTCACAGAGAAGCAGCTTAAGGCAGCGTCATCCGGACATAGGAGTTTATTCGACTTTTTTGCGGCGAAGAAGTAGCTCTCGACCCTCTAAACTATCTTTATAACAGTGTACACGTAGCTGTGCCCGGTGTGAGAATAAAGCCCAGCAGCGTGTATACGGCGGGTTGCAGCTGGGGTGTAAAGGAATGATACTAGCATCGTGGAGGTCGCTGGCATGGATAATAAGGCGCGCTGATGTAGTACTAGAGGTTGTCGACGCGCGCGATCCTATATCTACGCGAAGCCGGCGCCTGGAACGCATAGTTGCAAGCCTACAGAAGAAGCTTATAATAGTTATCAACAAGACGGATTTGATACCCCGCGAGGTCGCCGGGAAATGGAAGAGAATATTCGAGGATCAAGGCTATAGAACAGTCTACATGGCTGCAAGAGACCATAAGGGTACGAGAGTGCTGCGCAGAGCTATAAGAGACGTTGTAGAGACATACCCGGCAATAGTAGCGGTTGCAGGTTTTCCTAAGACAGGTAAGTCAACCATAATAAACGCGCTCAAGGGACGTCACAGCGCATCCACAAGCCCTATACCGGGTAGCCCTGGCTACACCACTCATGCACAGCTATATCGTATCGGTGAAAACCTCTATATGATTGACACGCCTGGCGTTATACCCGTCGAGGGTGGGCCTCTGGAAGCCGTTCTCCGGGGTCGTCCCCCAGAACAGCTACGCGACCCGGTACGTCCGGCTAT
>DQVR01000008.1 GCA_015661645.1 Pyrodictium delaneyi | reverse complement strand
TTCTCTGCTCGGCAACCCTCCCGGAGTGTCTGCGATTTCTAGAGGTACAAGCTACGCTGCACGTGGTGCGGCCTGGGCCTTGCCAAGGGTAAAGTACAAGCGGGACCGGAGGCTAGAGGAGGCTATCCGTATGCTAGTAGAGGCTATAGGGCTAGACTACATTGATACTACTAGAGTCTACGCTGCCTGGAGCACTGGGTCCCGGACGCGCGCCTATGCGCGCGTCTGGGGGCTTCCCTCGCCTTTCACCAGGCTAGGCCTCTGCGAGCCTATGTATGTTATCGAGCTGGTATCCGAGAACTTCGCGGGGCTTTCGTGCCACGAGATGGTGTCTGTGCTAGTTCACGAGATTCTGCATATACCGCGTAGCTTTAGCGGGGGTCTCCGCAGCCACGGTGAGTGGAGCCACTGGCGCAGCATAAGAAGCATAGTGGCCAGGCTCCCACGGGGAGTGATAGAAGAGGTCTGCAGACTCCTAAGGGAGTCTGCAGCGGGGCAGCCCATGTGACGGGGTGCTCCGCCACTTCGGCGACATAGCGCTCAAGGTGCAGGAGCGATGGGTAAGGTATACGTGCTAAAAGAGCCTAAGAAAGATAAGGCCTGGAACATATACGCGCTAAGAGAGGCGGCAAGGCTTAAGCGCTGGTTCCAAGGTGTCTACTATAGCCCTCGGCTCAAAAGGCTACTAGCAGTGTTTAAGCCTACACCCGGGACACACGTGAATATGCTAGTCTTCGAAGAGATAGGGGAGAGTATTCTACGCGACGCTTACAAGATGGAGTGCCCACGGGGCTGCAACCGCTGCTGCGTTATAAGAAGCGGGGCGTTCATTGTAGAGAACGAGCTGCGCTGGCTACCGAAGGAGGTACGAGACCGTATAACCAAGCAGCCAAGCGAGCTCATACGTACGCCGGGCGGCTGGGTCCGCATCTATAGGCTAGACACCGAGACAATGGGCCGCTGTGTATTCTTTGACGTGGAGAAGGGTTCGTGCATGCTCGAAAAGTACGGGAAACACGCAAAGCCCGTTGTGTGCCTATTGACCTACTGTACTGTATTCGCTACACGGGACGGGAAACTGTACCTCAAGAAGGGCTATCGTGTACACCGTGACGGCCGTACGGTTATCCACTACGAGGAGGTTGACAAGAGGGCCTGGAGCCGCATGGTTTCAAGAATGGGGTCTGTCTGGGTGAGGTATCGCAAAATCTACAGAGAGGCCGGCGAAGAAGCCAGCACCTAGATGTGCATTACAGCGTTCTCGCCTACGCTGGCTATGGGGTTGCTCTCGAAGTACTCCGGGTTGTCTACGTAGGGGCGGCGCCTCTTTTTCATTACCTTCTCGACAGCTGCTATAAAGTCCTCCATGGTCACGTGCTTGCGGTTATTACGTAGAGCTGAGAACCCTGCCTCCATCACTATTGCTCTTATATCCGCGCCTGTTGCTCCTTCAGTTATCCTGGCCAGGTATGCTAGGTCTACGTCATCTGCCAGCTTCATTCTCCTCGTGTGTATCTTGAGTATCTCTAGGCGGCCATGCTCATCTGGCGGCGGCACGTAGATGAGCCGGTCGAAGCGGCCTGGCCTCAGCAGCGCTGGGTCGAGTATGTCGATCCGGTTTGTCGCGGCTATTACCTTGACGTCACCTAGCGGATCGAATCCGTCTAGCTCCGCTAGTAGCTGCATAAGTGTGCGCTGTATCTCGCGTTCACCACTAGTGCCTATATCTATCCTCTTGGCTGCTATCGCGTCTATCTCGTCTATGAATATGATACTTGGCGCCTTCTTGCGAGCTAGCTTGAATACTTCACGTACTATTCTAGCACCTTCACCTACATACTTGTGGACGAACTCCGACGCCACAACACGTATGAAGGTAGCGTTACTCATCGCTGCCACGGCCTTTGCTAAGAGTGTCTTACCGCAGCCTGGCGGGCCGTAAAGGAGCACGCCCTTAGGCGGCTCTATGCCTAGCTCGCGGAAAGCCTCGGGCTTCACTAGCGGCAGTATCACGGCCTCGTAGAGCTCGCGCTTCTGCTCCTCAAGCCCACCTATATCGTCGAATGTCACCTTTGGCCTCTCAGCGACCTCCATAGCCTTTATGTATGGATCCTCACGCTCCGGGAGTACTTCTACGATGGTTGAGCCCCGCTGGTTTAGGGCCACATATGCCCCGGGGACTAGCTTGGACGCGTCTACGTTTGACGACACGTTCACCACGAGGTTGGGTCCCGTGCTGCTCTTTACAACAACGCGCCCGTCGGGGAGGACGCTGAGCACCATCGCCTCTATTAGCGGCGGGCTTAGGAGCTTGTCTACCTCCATGCGGTATCGACGTAGCTCGCGGCGTAGCTCTGACCTCTCCGCCTCAAGCTCTCGTATTCTCCGCTCGAGGTAGTATATGTAGTCCTTTGTGAGTTCGTTATCGATGCTGCGGTGCTGCATACCCTAGCGCCACCATGCACCTATATTAAGAGACTCTATGAAGACCTAAATAATGGTTTACGCCCCGTGAGTACGGTGGTGATACTCCAGCATGCCTCTACAGAGGCGCCGCGAGCTAATATACTGTGAGATGTGCGGCATGCCGATAGAGGGCAGGAGCTACACCATAGTAGTCGAGACGACGGAGATGGTTGTATGCGAGCGCTGCTACCGCCGCTACATGTCGCGCGCTACTCGCACTGGCACCGACGAGCCGTTGAGGCTCCGCATAGCGCCGCGTAGAGAGAAGCCGGAGCCCGCGAGGCCAGCTACGCCGTCTACTCCGCAGCATACGGAGCCACGGCCTGCTGTTAGCCCCTCGGTACGCCAGCAGCCGCGTAAGCCCCCGAGGCGCCGCGGACCCGGCCTAGGGGCTGTAGAGCGCTATGAGGTTGTAGAGGACTATGCTGAGAGGGTTAGGAGAGCCCGCGAGAGGCTCGGCCTCTCACAGAAGGAGCTAGCTATCAAGGTGAAGGTTGGCGAGAATGTAATAAAGAGAATTGAAGCCGGTACACTAGTGCCCCATATAGACCTTGCTATGAGGCTTGAACGTGTGCTTGGTGTTAAGCTGCTAGAGCCTGTTGTAGAGGAAGAAGATGA
>DQVR01000092.1 GCA_015661645.1 Pyrodictium delaneyi | reverse complement strand
GCGTACGAGTAGCAGCCGCGGAGCTCGGCAGCCAACTCTACGCTGAGGTGGTCAGAAACGCTTACGCTAGGCTAGGAGTGAAGGAGCTACAGCCAGCCCGAACGCAGAGCGGCGGATGCGGCAATGGGGTCCGCCGTTGGCTCGAGAGGCTCCTAGCCGGGGCCGCTAAGCCTTGTGACAGCTGTGGCCAGCGCCCAGCAGTCGTGAAGCACCACGACGAGGAGTACTGCCTGGTCTGTGCTGCACGCTACAGCGTCTCTGAGACCTTTGGCTACAGTCTTAGCGGGGAAAGGAAGGGGCTTAGGATACAGCTGCTCGAGGAGCTAGGCATAGAGCGGCTACTCTACCCATGGATCAGGGAAGGCGCTCTCGACGTGCTCGCGGCTATAGCAGAGGCTGTTGAGGAGGGCTATAGCGCCAATTACGCCATAGTTAAAAGTGATGGTAACGTAGCCGGGGCTTTTATGTCGTCGTCGCTCACAGCCACGATGTTCTTTGAGCGGAGTATAAGGCTAGACCTAGCAACAAAGAACGTGATCTCTAGGCTAGTAAGGCATGTAAACGATAGGAGGAAGGCCGGTGATGTTTTCGAGAAGCTTCTAGCAGCGCTAGTGCTGGGCTACATATACGCTGGTGGTGATGACTCGCTCCTAATAGTGCCCGCCAAGATGGCGCTGCCCGTAGCAGTGTTCATAGCCTACGAATTCTCAGCCGAGACCGGGTTCCTAGCATCGCTCTCTATAGGGGTAGCAGCCGCGCCAGTGCTACACAACGTATGGTGGAGCCTACAAGCGGCGACAGCCCTGCTAGACGATGTAGCCAAGGAGGAAGCCCGTAGGCCCGCCCTCGAAGCACTGGAGAACGCTAAGCCCGTAGAGCCTGTGGGTTTCATAGCCTTCGACTACACCGACGGCTGGGGCCTCAACGCCCCCCGTGCCGTGGCAAGACATGGGACTATGAAAAAACAGAAGCTAAGTCTACAACCACTCCCAGTCATGACCTACAGGAATAAGCCCGGGCTACTAGAGCTGCTCGCGGCACTTGTCGAGGGCGATAAGAAGAGAACCAAGCTGCCGGAAAATAGCAGCGACGACGACAGTGTAAGGAAGGCCATCTTGAGCCTACTTGAGCGGTTCGCAGATGGTACTGCGGCTACAGGGCTACGTGGGATACACGCTAGGCTCTCGCGCGTCGTTACACGGGCTTTCGGCGGTCTAGGTGTCCCCCGAAGCTATGGGAGGCTGGCCGAGCAGGAGTGGCTCTACGACTTACTGGTATTATCTCTCACGGATGTAATTGCCTCCGAGAAGGATGGAAGGGTGAAGCAAGCGCTAGAGAAGCTTGTAGACATATACACGTACAGCTCTAAGTGCATCCCTCTTCACGATGTTTACCTTGTATACAAGTATGCGAGGGGAGACTAGCCATGGCGATGCTGACGCGTCTTCACTTCGTGCTGCAGGTTACACGAGCTCTTACGGTACGCTCGCCGCCTAGCGGCCTAGGCCTAGACGCTGGGACAGCACGTAGCCCAGAGACCGGCAGCGTCTACATCCCGTCCTCAACGCTACGCGGCGTATGGAGGACAGCATCCTGCTATGCAGCCCACGAGATGGGCCTAACCTGCTGTGGTTCCAAGCACCCCGACCGGGTCAAGAAGGCTCACAGTGTCCTGGCAGAGGCCGGCGCCATACTAGTCGAGGTTAGCAACGAGAAGCTCTGCCATGTATGCAGCGTCTTCGGCACAGCCAACATCGAGGGAGTGGTATTCTTTACCGACGCGGAGCCACTAGGCAGTATAGTGTCTACGGGGGTGAGGCCAGGGATAGAAATAGACGACTACACAGGCACTGTGTCCAGGGGTAAGTTCTACCTCGTGGAGACTGTGGAGCCCGGTAGCCTCTTCAGATTCCATATAGACGTGGCAGTAGAGCCTCCTAGGCTCTCCCTCTGCCAGATAGTGGAGCTGCTAGCCCGGGCAGCTCTCTACGTAGAAGCCGTGGGCGTCGGCAGCGGTGCAGCCAGGCCCTACCTCTGGCGCGTCGAAAGACCCGGAGAGCCGGGCTGGAAGGCAGACAAGCCAGCAGAAGCCGCCAAACAGCTGGGCTGTACGGGGCTCGAGCAGCTGTTTTCCCGCATGTGGCTACCAGCAAAGCTCACCATGCCGTCAAGCCTCCAGGGGAGTGAGACGCCGTGAGGATACTAGCCGCACTTGTCTACGCGGAGTCGCCTATACTCATAAGGCGCCGCCGTAGCCCCAGAGGCTTCGAAGCCGTAAAGAACTCAATACCAGGCTCAACCCTGGCCGGCGCACTCCTAGATGTGTTCTCCCCCGGCTCTGAGGGCTACGAGCTTGTCGCAAACGGCTACGCAGTAGCAGACGCCTACCCCGTAGAGAAAGTCAACGGCAAGTATAGACCCTCGATGCCCGCACCGACGGCCACGCTAACGGTAAAGAAGGTAAAGGAGGACCTAGAACCTGAAGTGATCTCGTGCCCTCTGTTAGGTAGAAGCGCCAGGGAAATCTACGAGAGGCTCTACAGCTACTGGGAAAGAATGCTAGGCTACTACCCGGTAGGCATTGTCAAGAGGATCCGTCAGGGTACGCCTATAGCACCGCTGCTTCACTACCCCATAAGAGATAGTGACTTGAAGTATTGTTTTGCAGCGAAGAAGGTAAACGTAGAACCTAGCGACAGCTACGACTCAGTAGCGATAAGCCCGGCACGGGGCAACGCTGAGAAGGAGATGCTCTTCACCTACTACGCGCTCCCCCGGGGCACGCTCTTCTGGACATTAATATCGCTCCCAGACGAGGTAGAACCGCCGAAAGAGCTTATCAAGACGCGGCTGGGCGGCGGCAAAAGCCGCGGCTATGGCCGCGTAAGGATAGCGCTAAAAGAGCTGGACAAAGGCGTCCTAGCAGCGCTAAGAGGGGACATGGAGAAGGCGCTCCATGGCAGCTACGCGGTGTACTTGTGGAGCAGCCTACCAGCTCTGCCCGAGATAGCCCTGCCAACGCTGCCCCAGCATGGCTGGAGTCGATTCCTCAACGCTCCAAAGCTCTCAGTACCGTCCATCCCGCCGGGCATGCTCCTAGCGCCGGAGGACTATCAGCCCTACTGGCACCGGCTCCAGGACCTCCTAGCCGCCAGGGTACAAGGACTAGCACCTCCACGTGGCCAGGCAGAGCCATTATCCGAGGAGAATCCTGTACCAGCCACCATTACACACCTAGCAGACACTATAGACACGCTCGCTAGAGAAACCACAAAGAAACCCTAGAAAACCGGGCGGAGGTAGCCACGGCCATGGAGAGGCTTCTCGAAACCCTGACCCTCCGGATAAGGCTCCTTACACCTCTACGCATAGGCGGAGGGGCAGAAGGCAACCTCCAGCAGCAACTCTACTCCAGCATAGTAGCTGAGGCAACACTAGAAATCCGGGACAACAGCCCCCGCGCCGCAGGCATCGTATGGCGCAGCCTACCCGTAATCCCCGCCACTACGGTCAAGGGACTCCTACGGGCTACAACAGAGAGGATAGCAGCAACACTATACTCAGGCTACGTCAGCACAGAGCCCAAGAGCATAGAAGAGTTGCCAAGGCTACTAGCAGCACTACACCACCAGCCAGACCCAGAAGAGTCACAACAGCGCCGCAGCCAGAGGCTACAGCAGCTAGCACCACTACACTCCAAGCCTAGCCGCTTCAAACCCCTTAACGGCAGAGAACACGCTCTAACCGACAAGGCTATAGCACAGTTACAGAACGAACTAGAACCCTGCACGCTTAAGCCCCCCGAAGACGCGCCACGAGACTGGGCCTACGAAGCACTAGCATCAAGATACTGTCCAATATGCATCCTCTACGGCTCAACACACCAAGCAGGAGCCATAAGACCGCTCGACGCCCTACCAGAGGGAGAACCCCAGGCAAGGGTCAAAACACACGTAGCAATAGACCGGGCACTAAAAATCAAATCAGAAGCAAAACTATACACCGAGGAACTAGTAGAAGCAGGAGCAGTATTCACGACAAGGATCCACATACTATGGCCACTACCCACACTCGAGGAGAAGACAAACAAGCTCTGCAAGAAGCTCTACGAGGCAGCACTAGCCGAAGCTAAACGCCTCTGGAGGCTAACACAGCAGTACCTTGAACAAGCGACGATACAGCTGGGATCCGGAAAATCGAGAGGAGCTGGGCTGGCAAAGATAGTAGTTGCACCATATATCAGCGTAGGCTAGTCATTAGTCAAAAAGACTAACTAAAAGCTAAAGTTGGACTAGCTAGCAAAAACACTAGATGGTGGTCAATAGCATTGGTACAGTACATACCAAGTAAATGCGATGATTACGTGTATGTAGATCCATATGTGCTCAAAGAGCTGCATGAGGGACTAAAAGGGCTGAAAGGAAAAGACCAGAGGGGCAGACCCTGGGAGCAAATATACATTGATACCATCCAAATAGTACTAAACATTATAACAGAGGAAAACATCTGTTACTGCATGAGCAAGTATGAGGCTTTCTGTAAAAGGCGTTGTGGCAAAATCCTGGAAAAACTAGAGGAGAGAGGCATTACATGCGATAGAAAGGATTGCCTAGATTCCCTTGACCCTGGGGAACGGCTAGAAGGTATAATCGAGGTTTCGAAAGAGTTGTGCAAAAACGAAGAGAGGGCTCTCGAAAGTATCTGTCACGCCCTACGAGTGCTAGAGTACATGGATTATCACTTTTACGAGCGATATAGACGCGACTACTGGAAGCAGTGGCTATGCTATGAAGTTGATTGCGAACTTACACAGTATTTGTTACGTGATAGTAGATGCTTTGAGTATTTGTTCCTTTTTGCTGAGAGAAAAGCACTGTGTGAGCATTGTCAAAGCGTGTCATGTATAGCCGCAGCTTTGTGTAAGCAAAAGAGTATATTGCTGTCAGTGCATTCGTCTGAGCATATATTGAAGCAAATAGGTATTGACAATATTGGAGGAACAGGATACCACTGTAACGTGCATGGTGGTGTAATTTTCTGCAATGACCTTAATAGCGAGAAAAAGCATAGATTGCATTAACTTGGGTTAGGTGCAGTCAATGACCGGGACTTGTACCTGTGTGGTGCAAGATAACACTACTATAGGCGGCTACATTAGAATCCATATGAGTGAGCTAAAATTATCTGCAGTTAACGTGCTTGTAGGTAGACATGCTGTAGGAAAGTCAGTCTTAATGGCTTCTTTGTACGATAGTTTGCTTCAGAAGGAGGACGGTCATCACCGGTATGACGGCCTAACGCAGCCAATAGAATGTAGTAATTGTACCTATGCAGAGTACGGAATATGGCTTCCCGCAGAGAGGGTTATTCTACCCTTTAGTCGTGTATGCGAGGAAAGAGAAGGAGCAGAACGAGAATTAGGGCAAGAACAGATAGCTCTTCCGAGATTAACAGCAGAGCTGCTATACTCATCGCTTAAGAATCTTTGTCGCTGGCAAAGGAACCTTGCAGCTATGCACGAGCATCAGATCTTTTCGCCAGAACTCCACGGCATGGCATACTCCTATATAATGGAGGCTAAGGAGAAAGCTATAAGAACGATCTATGACGTTTCGGGCGACGATGAGGTTAAGAGATATCTTAACTTAACGTTTCCCTATGTAATCATATTTGAAAAGGGCGAGGACAAGCCTGGAGAACCACCCTATAGGTTCATTATACGCGATATGCGCTCCAGACGTGTCATATCATTGAGAGAGGCAAGCCACGCCGCCTCCGTAGCAGCTATATTGTCGACACTGTCTCTTGCGGCAGCACACGCCTTCATAGGTAGGACTGTATTCGCTATAGAGGAGCCGGAGGAAGAGGCACATCCCTATGCACAATTCATCCTAGGCTACGTACTCTCCTATACAACCTTAAAGACCTGGCTGGATCCGAACTCATATGGTATCACATTACTGGTCACTACTCATAGTGAGTACATTCTATCAGGCATGCTTAGAGCTACCTACGATCTACTTGTAGTAAGCGATACTGTTAAGCCTGCCAACTTAGACACTATAAAGCCTAAGGTCTATATAGTGGACTATGCTGATATGCCTAGAGATGACGAGATAGAAGTGGAAATCCGGGAGTGGATGCCTGGAGACGTTATACCAGGATTCTTTGGCACCGCTTTATCACTTACCATATCGCCGAGGAAGCTAAGAGAGCTATACGGCATGTCTGCCGGGAAAACCGAGAAAATCGAGGATAGGGAGACAACGTAGCGACTGCAGTTATCGACTTGAGTTCTCCTATATGGCCTGGCCGCTAGTCGTACAAGTAATTAGTTATTGTTACTAATTTGTCTTGCGGTATGTGTATCCGCGTCTCAATGTTTTTGGATTTGTTCCCCTCCCTATCCTGTTTGGCATGCCCGTGTGTGCGTAGAAGTTTCTCGCTCATCGAGTAGTCGCCGGGTAGATTCTCGATGAGGTTCTGCGTAGTTCTATGTATTCTTTGCTTTATTATACTATTATTTCTATTTACTTTATTTATGTATCTATTCTAATCCTGTATAATGTATAATATTCCTCTATCGACGTCAGCTCCTTTTGAAGGATAAATGAGACCGGGTACGTGGAACTGGTTAAAAGAGTATACCACATGTGGGACTATACTCGTCGATGGGGCTGTCAGCAATGGTCATGCATTAGCTTGGGATGGGCTAGGCATAGACATGCAGGGTAGAGCGCCCTCAACAAGACCAGAACGAGACATAGATAACACCAGGAAAGGTGAGAAGATAGACGAAACGCAGAACCAATAACAAGTAGAGCTGAAGGAGGATGGGGGAGGAGACAAATGCTGGTGGAATGGACCCGGCGGAGGCTCATAACAAATAGAAGCTG
>DQVR01000073.1 GCA_015661645.1 Pyrodictium delaneyi | reverse complement strand
GCCTAGGACACGGTGCGCCACAGCCTTCTCGACTAGCTTCGCGTAGAGCGGTAGCAAGCGGCGCGCGTCCTCGCTATCCACGAACCGGGCTCGCGCATACACATCGTAGGCCCTTACGCCATGTACACGGAGCCCACCGAACCCCACGTAGCCCGCTACAACAGCCACTAGGTGGCCCCCGACGAGGTCCATACCGCCGTCTAGGGGGAATGTCGAGTCTATTGCCACGCCCGGCAGAGGGCTTATAGCTCCAAGCCTTCCGCGAGGAAGGGCCTCCAGGATCCCTTGTATCTCCATGTCACTGTAGTACTCTTCGCGGAAACCTAGTATCTTGTTAGCAATCTGCTCAGCAAGCTGCCGACTAGTCTCTAGCAGGCTCTGAACCGCCGGCGTTAGCTCGATCTCTTCCTCCTCCTCGAACACACTCAGTGTATTGGGCCTAGAGCCCGGCTCTAGACCCTTCATAGGCCATGTCATTGCTCCCACGCGTCTCCTACACTAGGTACTAGAATGGTAGTACCTTGAATACCCGCCGTGGCTACAGGTGCGGCGGCTCAACGTTAGGCACTACCCAGGTGTCGCCAAGAGAGTGGTGTGTCGATGAACCGTACAATGCTTCTAGCAGTACTACAGGTGCTACATGTGTCAAGCTGGAGCACGTACTACGTGCTTACCAGGAAGCTCTATAACGATAATCCGGAGTTCCTGGTTATGCTCGCTGCCGCCGAGACGTTACCCACTGCGGCTGGTGTTTTAGGCGCTATACTTGCCGAGAAAAGGGGCTATCACGCCGCACTTGCACTGGGAGTACTTGAGGGCTTATTTCTAGCCATGGTAGGCGTATTCATAGACCAGCCTATGATGATGTGGGCTAGTGCGTTACTGGCAAGCCTCTTCTGGTCTACATCGGGGCCGCAGATCCTCGGCTACACGATGACTCTATCAAGTGGCAGCGGCACCGTACTAGGCATAGTTCTCGCAGGCAGCACGCTTGGATGGAGTATTGGAGGCGCACTGGCACCCATAGTCTCAGACGCTATTGGACCTGGCCGCGTCATACTCATCGCCGGCGCATCTACTATGATAGTCTACCTAACCCTCATACTGTTCTTTAACAATCTGAAACCGGACAAAGAGGAACGGGGGCGTAGATGGATACCCTTGATACTCGCCACAGTACTGCTTGCAAGCCTAGTGTTCACGGGAACGGAGATAATAGGCTCACTCTACATGGCCAAGCTCAGCATAGAAGCCGGTAGCAGTACTGGCTATGCAGCTGCTAACGCCGCTACCGGGCTAATAGCTACAGTTACTAGACCGGCTGTGGGCTCTATAGTAGACCGTGCCGGGGAAGGCCTAGTACTCACGGCCGGCCTAGCAGCTTACACAGTGTATACGATGCTTCTCTCTTCGCTCCACGGTCTAGCATTCATACTAGTCTGGCTATTACCGGTATACCCGTTTGTAGATACTAGCCTCTACAAGCTCGCTGCAAGACTCCTCGGCGACGCCATGGGCTCTGCCGCCGTATCGTCAGGCTATAGCGTGACAGGATTGATACTGCTTGCTGCTGCCCAGATGGAGCTAGGGGAGAAAGGCTACACTCTACTTGCCGTAGCAGCATTCCAGCTAGCTCTAGTAATCTCCGTGGCATTGTCTAGGATAGGCACCCAGCACATGCTCCCAGGAAGAGTTTATCTTATTAGCGGGGGCCGCACGCGCAGGCTCGGGGGACGCTAGCAATGGCTGGTCCACGCGACCCAGAAGTCATGAAGATAATCTACCAGCGTGTACTCAACAAGATGGTATGCAGGAAGTGTGGCGCCCTGAACCCGCCCGGAGCTAAGAAGTGCAGGCGCTGTAAGAGCAAGAACCTCAGACCCAAGCGCGTGCTAGCTGGCATGAAGAAGGGCTAACCTTAGGGTCTAGCTGCTCTCCGTCCCTTCCTCGCGGCTCACTGTTTCTTCCTCTACGCGTGTCCTCTCGAGCACCCTCCGGGCACCATCAACTACGTAGAGTATTGCCTCACGGAGCTTACGCGCATTATCTACGTACTCGCCAGGTAGGTCGTAGACGACTGTTATGAAGCCCTCGTAGTCCAGCGCGTACTTGTATGTCGTGCTGGTGAAGTTCTCCTCTAAGAGTATGCGCAGACCCTCCTTGGTAGGCTCAACGTCTAGGGGCGCGGCTACCCGCAGCACCCGGGCGTCGCGGTCGTACATTATGGCTATGCCTATTGGCTCGCCGCGCCGGTCGCGGTACTCCACAACTATGCTTCTGTGGGCGCGGCTGTAGGGTAGGCCGAGGGCTCTAACGTATACCTCTACATCAGATATGTCCGACACCATGCCATGACACCCTTTGCCACTTGAAGGCCGTCTCGAAGGAGGCGTACGGGGGTTCCCCGCCCACGGGTATTCGCCGGGGCTGCTGGAATAGTTGTGTGTTGTACCTGCCTTTAGAGATAGTCTATGTTATGGGTTGAGGCTGTAGTCCGCGACTCCGGAGAAGGTTCTCTACTATCCGAACAGCCTCGCTGAATGCCCTCTCTAGGCTAGCGCGTACAGATGCGCCT
>DQVR01000081.1 GCA_015661645.1 Pyrodictium delaneyi | reverse complement strand
TTCCACAAGTTTTTCAAGGCTTCTCCAGGGCTGACCGCGTGCAGCATTCTCAACCGCTACTACTGAGAGGCCCTCGCGCTCAGAATACTCAGCTAGGAGCGCGAAGAACCTTTTGTTAAGCCATTCCACTCTATGCGAACCTACATGCTTCGCGGAGAACGGGTGGAATACAACTACCTCAACCCCATAGCTATAGGCCATCTCTACGAGCAGCTTGGCCTCCGCCACGGCATGGTCTATACCTCTGCCGAGCGGTAGTAGGAAGTAGTCCTCCCAGGGTGCATGTAGCGTAACAGGCTCAGCGCCTATCTTTGCAGCTGTCAGAAGAGCCCCACGGAAGTGAGTCAAGACCGAAGGGTCGTCCACGCCGCTACGCTCAAGGTTCGCGTAGTTCACGTCTATCCTGGTGAAGCCTATCTCGTAGAGCTTCTCCACAGCTTGGGCTAGCGGTAGGGCTAGTGTGCGTGTGGAGGCTATGAGGTTCCTCCTTATCTCCAAAGAGTGTCCACCACTGATATTACTACCTATAGCTTAGGCTAAGAGCACTTTAAAATGAGATATTATTAAAAGCGGTCATGCTAGCTAGTATGCTTACAAGCTTGTCTTTACTACGCCCATATAGGCTCCTATCCTGCTAGTTATCCTAGCGAAACGCGCCTTCCTCCACAACTCGGGTATAGATGACGCACCGGCATAGCCTAGCCCAGCCTTTAACCCCTCAGCGAACTCGAGGACAACTCTACGTACGCATCCGCGGTACTCTACCAGCCCCTCTATACCCTCCTCGACACGCTTAGCTACTCTAGAGTAGCGGTCAGCGGCATAGCGCTTCTCGAGAGCACCCTGACTGGCCATGCCACGGTATGGCTTGTAGAGCTTGTTGCCTATTCTAACCAGGGGCGCGGCTGCTTCATCAGTGCCGGCGAGCATGTAGCCGGTCATGACCGCTGATGCGCCTGCTGCTAGCGCCTTGACGGCGTCGCCTGGGCCTCTGACCCCGCCATCGGCTATTACCGGTATGGTGCCCAGCTCAATACCCATTTCCTCTAGGGCGCTACGGGCCTGTATTACAGCAAACAGTGTAGGCGCAGCTACGCCCGTGACACCGCTGGTTGTGCATATCGATCCGCCGGCGATGCCCATCCTTAGACCGTCAACCTTCTCTAGCTTCGACACCGTATCGAGCACGCCTTCACGTGTACCAAGATTGCCTGCTACAAAGTCCGACTCCAGGCTCTTCACGAGCCTCTTTGCTGCGTCGAGCACGTTTACGTTGTGGAAGTGTGCCACATCTGATACGAGTATGTCGGCTATACCGTCTAGCGTCTCGGCCCTTTTAGCGTCAAAGGGTGATACGGCTACTGCTACCCGTAGCCTCCCCTCCTCGTCAAGAGCTGGGTTGTAGACTGCTAGAGCCTCATGGACGGTAACCGTGCCCAGAAACCTGCCCCTAAGGGTCACTGCTGCCGCGTCGAGCTTCCCACGTTTCACATAATCGATTGCCTTTCCTTCCTCGCCCAGCTCGAAGACGGGGCCTGGTTTTACCAGCTTTGCCGCTGGTGTGCCGCAGCTACATGCTTCAAGATCAACAAACTCTATGTATCCTTTTACTGTCTCGGCGCTGTCTACTACAGGCAGCTGGCGTAGGCCTAGACCTCTTATAGCCTCCCGTACACGACAGCACTCCTCGCCCTCGTATACGGCCACGTCTGCCAGCTCTACTACCGGGTGGTTCTTCACCCGCTCTACGTGGCTGCGCTGCTCCTCTATCGGCATGTTCCGGTGTATAACTCCCACACCGCCTAGGAGTGCAAGAGCTACAGCTAGCCGCCACTCACTGACAGTGTCCATTGGCGACGAGAGGAGCGGCACATTGACTCCAACGTTCCGCGAGGCCTTACTGGTTATGTCCACCTGCCATGGCTCGACAGGGCTGAGACCCGGGATGAGCACCACATCGTCGAAGCCAAGTGCCTCAACAAATCTCGCATCCCGCGTCAATACTCTGTAACCCGTACCCAGGCATGCGGAGGACCGGGCTAATAATCCCCCGGCGGTGCTGCCCCGGGCGACACGGGGTATGAGCCCTGCAGAAGAGGGATAGGATAGTAGTAGTCGGCTTCGGCGGCCAGTACATGCACCTTATAGCGCGGAGGCTACGAGAGCAGGGCTTCTACGCGGAGATAATTCCCTACAGTCTACTTAGGCGTGAAGACCTAGGGGACCCGAGCGTCAAAGCAATAGTGCTCTCTGGTGGGCCGCCAAGCGTCTACGCTCCTGGGGCGCCACGTGTTCCCGAGTGGATACTGGAGCTGGGTAAGCCAGTGCTGGGTATCTGCTACGGCTTTCACCTCCTCGCCGAGATGCTTGGAGGCAAAGTGGACCAGGGCTGTAGAGAATACGGCCGCACCATGGTACGGGTACTAGACACTAGCGACCCCCTCTTCGAGGGCTGGGAGCCAGAGGAGCAGACATGGATGAGCCACGGCGACTGTGTCCGCGAGGTGCCGCCTGGCGCCAGGCTGCTAGCTGTCAGCGAGAACAGCTACGTGGCAGCGTTCAAGAAGCAGCACGGAGACACACTGGTCTACGGTGTGCAGTTCCACCCCGAGGTGTCCCATACACCCAGGGGACGCCAGCTTCTAGCAAACTTCGCCAAGCTAGCAGGAGCAGAGCCCTGGTGGAGGCCGGAGAACCTCATAGACTCCATAGTATCCGACCTGCAGAGCAGGATACGGGATGGGCGGGTCCTGGTTGCTGTTAGCGGTGGCGTTGACTCAACGGTTACTGCCGTACTGCTCCAGCGAGCCGTAGGCGAGAGACTCCTAGCCGTGCTTGTTGACCACGGGTTCTTTAGAGAAGGGGAAGTCGAGGAGACCGTTAGAATACTAGAGTCCGCTGGGATAAAGCCGCTCGTGATAGATGCCGGGAAGGAGTTCTTTGAAGCTATTCGGGGTGTTAGCGACCCCGAGGAGAAGAGGAAGCGCATCGGAGAGATGTTCGCCAAGATATTCAAGAGAATCGTAGAAGAGAACCCTGACATAAAGTACCTGGCTCAGGGTACCCTCTACCCCGACGTGATAGAGTCGGGAGCCGCGCCGGGGGCCGACCGTATAAAGAGCCACCACAACGTGGGCGGGCTGCCTAGCTGGCTGGGCTTGGAGGTTGTTGAGCCCCTCCGGGAGTTCTACAAGGACGAGGTCCGGAGGCTAGCGCTCGCGCTTGGGCTGCCCAGGGAGCTAGCGTTTAGACACCCGTTCCCCGGGCCTGGTCTAGCTGTACGCGTTATCGGCGAGGTCACCGAAGAGAAGCTAGAGATAGCCCGCAAGGCTTCAAAGATAGTCGAGGATGAGCTGAGAAGGGCTGGGCTCTACGAGCGTGTATGGCAGGCTTTTGCCGTCGTCGGTGATGACCGCTGGGTGGGCGTGAAGGGCGACCGGCGCGAGGAGGGCCATATAGTCATAGTCAGGGTAGTGGAGAGCGACGATGGAATGACTGCTGACTGGACACGTATACCATACGACGTGCTTGACCGTATATCGCGGCGGATAACCTCCGAGATA
Organism: Pyrodictium delaneyi; assembly: GCA_015661645.1. Taxonomy (GTDB): domain Archaea; phylum Thermoproteota; class Thermoprotei_A; order Sulfolobales; family Pyrodictiaceae; genus Pyrodictium; species Pyrodictium delaneyi_A. Next base: position 2,185 of record DQVR01000081.1, on the reverse strand, counting down.
GCCAGGGTCACCATGGTGGCTTACGCCGTTACTACGAAGCCGCCAGCAACCATAGAGCCCCAGTAGAGCGTGGTGTAACCCCGGCTTGGCGTCCGAGTACAAAGCCATCGTGTGGCGTGGCGAGCCCCGGCTGGAACAGCGTCTCCTACCGCTAGTCCCACGAGGCTGGGTTTTACTCCGTGTAGAGTTTGCCCGCTGGTGCCCCCTCGACACTGCTGTGGCAACGGGCATCCTACCGACCGAGAATGGGGTTGTAATGGGCTGCTCCGGCGCCGGCACGGTAGTAGAGCTCGGGGTGGACGCTGATACCTCACTTGCCGGCAAGAGAGCCGCACTACTACGTGTAGATGAAAATTATCTCCCGCCCCTAAGGGGCGACGGGTTTCTAGCAAGCTACGTATCTGTACCCTCTACACACCTAATAGAGGTGAACGATACCAGCCCGCTCGCCGTTTTCCTCTTGGACTCTTCTATTGCATGTGAAGCAGCAAGCACAGTAGCAGACGCCGATAAGGTGCTGGTCACGGGAGGTAGTAGTTTCGGGCTATTCACGGCCCTTATACTCAGCGATATGGGCTACAAGGTGTCGCTCTATACCGGCAGGAGTAGTGCTAAGCGTTTGGCCAGGAGCTTGGGACTAGAGCCCGTGGAGAAGGTAAACCAGCGGTATGATGTAGTTGTTGCCGCATCCCTAGACGTGTATACGCTTGAACGCGTACTATTGGCCTCTAGACCGCGGAAGCTACTACTTCACCCAGCTTTCGCGTTCCACGCCTGGCCCTCTTGCAGGGGATGCAAGCGTCTAGAAATAGTCACGGTTCACGGCGGAGAAGCCGGCTGTGCGAAAATACTGCTCAGCAAGACACGTAGAGTCATAGAAGAGAACATAGGCGTTGTAGATGAGCCCTCTGTACCTCCCTGGAATAGCGGGCCTTTGTTGGGCTATGTCTTTAAGTTTAAGATTTAGCCAGCGTTGTACTCCTTTATCGCCTTGGCTATACGGCGTACTCCCTCCCGTATCTCCTCTGGGCTTGGATAGCTGAAGTTTAGCCTCATCGTGTTCTCACCACCGCCGCTAGGATAGAACGAGTCTCCGGGAACGAACACGACTCCCTTCTCTATAGCCTTCTGTAACAGCTTACGACTGTTAATACCCTCGGGGAGCCATACCCAGACGAATAGCCCGCCTATCGGCTTCGTCCACCTCACGCCCTCGGGCATATATTCTTCGAGTGCTGCTAGCATCGCGTCGCGCTTCTCGCGGTAGAGCTTCTTTATGAAAGGTATATGTTTGTCTATTATCCCGCGGTTCATAGCCTCGGCGGCTATGTACTGGCTTAGTGTCGAAGTATGCAGATCTATCTCCTGCTTTACCAACTCCATCCTAGATATGAGCTTGTCTGGGCCTATAGCCCAGCCTAGCCGCAGCCCTGGGGCTAGTATCTTGCTCACAGTACTCATGTAGATGACCCTACCGCTACGGTCCAGGGTCTTCAGCGGCTTTACGTCACGCTCCTCGAAGGTTATGAAGCTATAGGGGTCGTCCTCAACTACTAGTAAGTCGTATTCTTCGGCTAGTTCTAGTAGGTGTCTTCGCCTATCCATTGGGAGCGTCGTGCCGGCTGGGTTATGGCATGTTGGCACGGTGTATATCATCTTGATCTTTAGTCCCTCGCTCTTTACCTTCTTGAGCATCTCTTCGAGCTTATCAGTACGCATACCGTCCTCATCTATGGGCACAGTTAAGTAGCGCGCTCCTACGCCCCGGAAGGCCTGAAGCATCCCGAGATAGGTGGGCTCCTCTGTGACCACGTAATCTCCGGGATTGAGCACCGCTCTGCCGAAGATGTAGAGGGCCTGCTGGCTGCCAACAGTAGCTATTATACCGTCTTCATCGTTTACGGCAATCCCGTGCCTCTTCGAGAAGTTCTTCAACGCTTCGAGAAAGTAGGATACACCGCGTGTCGGGCTATACTGGAGAGCCTTCTCGCCAAACCTCTCTATTACCTCCACGGCTATCCTCGCTATCTCTTCCTTAGGGAAGCTACGTGGGTCTGGCAGGCCTCCAGCTAGGCTTATCACGCTGCCCTTCTCTACTATCTTTAGCAGCTCCCGTATATCAGAGGCCTTTATCGCGTTCACGTAGTCCGAGAAGAACTTAGAGTAGTCCACTATGCTGGCACCC
>DQVR01000065.1 GCA_015661645.1 Pyrodictium delaneyi | reverse complement strand
CCCTTCAGCGAGGACGACTATTGGAGGCTAAAGGAGGTATCAGACTGCATAAAGAATGCCGAACATGATGAGGACTACCTGGAATGTCTGAACAGAGTAGCGCGGCTAGACACTGTAGTGTTCGAGATAGTATAATGGGTGCTAGGGCTCTGCTAGGAAGGCCCTGGCCATCGGCAGTGCGCCTCCCCTATCTTCGGGGTCTTCATTGCCTACACCATGAACCGGGCCAATACCGATAGGTTATCATGTTGCCGTGTTATACTGCTTACCCCAACTCCTAAGAAGATGATAGTTATTATTGGTGGAGAAGGCTTATCACAGTATGGGCTGTGCTGAAGTGGACCGGAGCTGAAAAAGCATAGAATATGTGGAGCCTCTTGGCTCCCTAATCGATGGTGATGACGCTTCGGGCGCTACTGAGCCCTCTTCCTTATGAACTCCATTACATACGGGAGTAGAAGCCAGCCATGCTCTAGTACCTGGCTGCCACGCCTCTTGCAGGCTATTTCACTGAACTCCCCTGGACCGTCGGGTATCTCCCCCCAGCTGAGCATCCATGGAACAGGGTCGCCGCTATGACTCTTGAGGCTCCATGGTGTAGCATGGTCCGATGTTACTATTATTGCTACCTCATCCAGATCTATGTGGTCTAGCAGAGGGGACACAAAGTGCTTATCTATTAACTCTATGGCTTTTTTCTTCCCTTCAAAGTCTCCGTCGTGGCCTGGCTCGTCAGGACCTTTTAGATGCACATAGACGAAGCCATTACCATCCTTAAGCGCTTTTAGCATAGCCTCAAGCCTCTCTGGAAGATCCCGAGCTAGGTCTCCTGACGGCGGAGACACCATGTACGGCTTCATTCCGGCCGCTCTCGCTATGCCTATCTCTACAGGCATCTCAGCTATTGCAGCCGCAGGAGATAGCCCAAGCTGTTTCGATATAGGCGGCATCTTGGGTATCCTATCACCAGCGTCTCTGAGGAGAATCGCGTTAGCCTTTAGCAACCCCTTGTTTGCGCGCTCAGCGTTTACCGGGTGCGCCTCTAGCACCTCGATAGCCTTGTCCACAAACTCGTCCACCATTTCGCATGTACGGCGCGCCTCCTCGGTGTCCTCCAGCGGTCTGCACCTAGGCAGGACCATTTCAGGGTTCTTTACGGCCTCGGAGATAAGGCCCTTTCTTACATAGGCGGGGTCTATGTTGGATACTGCTGCGCTTAGGCGCTGGTTACGGCTCCCAATTACTACTACTGCGCGGTGGCCTATAGTGGCTCTCACCACTGCATACCCATCTTGCCCGAGCTGCATCCCGTCAAGCGCGCGTGCGAGTTCTCTAGCCTCTTCACTGCCTAGGCTCCGGCCCACTCTACGGTCTATTATCCGGCGAGTAGCTGGGTCGATAGTGGCGAAGTTTGCCCGGAAGGCCACCTCGTACCCTTGCTTGATTGTGAGGCCTATACCGAGGGCCTCAAGGGGCCCTCTTCCAGTGTAGTACTTCTCGGGTACATATCCTAGCAACGATATTGTTGCTAGGTCGCTTTCCGGTGCTATGCCTGGGGCTACTGGGTAGTGGAACCCGCATACTGCGTTCTGTGCCAGCTTGTCTAGGCCTGGCGTATAAGCCTCTGAAAGAGGCGTCTTACCATCAACTGGTCTATCTGCTGCACCATCTAGTATAAGTAATACAGTGTGCCTTACCATACTTATCCACCATGCCTTCTTCTTCTGACTGTTATCCGCGGGACTGGTAGCCCGTGGAAGGAAAAGCCTTATCCACAGCCTCTGCTAGGTCGAAGTAGTTTTTGCTTTCCTCGTATAACCATTCCACGAAGCTTCGGAGCCTCTCTAGTAGTCGGGCCGCCTCTCTGCGAGCCTCTTTGGTACACATGTAGTCTGGTAGCTTTGAGAGCTTTTCATAGTAGTGGGCTAGTGTCTGACGCATATTGCGTCCACGCTGGGCTGATGTCTCGACTAGCCTGTAGATGCCTATCGCGCCGAGCGCGTCTAGCTTGTCTGCGTCGCTCAGTATACACGATTCTATGCTTGACTTGGGCCTGGGCTTGTCTTGGTTCTTCTTTGAGAGGCTGAAGCTATGCTCTATTATAGCCCTTTCGACACGGGTTACTTCCTCTGGGCTGAAGCCTAGCCCCGGGAGTATAAGCCTAGCCATGAAAGCTGAGAGGATTGCGTGGTGAACGCCTGCCTGGTTCTCGAAGGGTCGGCCTATATCATGAAGTAGTGCCGAAGCAACTAATACTCTATAGTCTACATTCCTACCTTCAGCTAGCTTTAGTGCTCTACACAATACGCGTAGCGTATGAGGGAACCCGTGTGCTTCGTCTCCCCCTTCAACACTCTTTACGAGTTTAAGCAGTTCACGGCACCACTCACTCCCTAAACATTTATCCTCCAATACCCTCCTACACTCCACCCTTGGGCACCGATGAGGCATTCCGGCGGAGCTGAGCCCCTTGTAACCGCTTAGGGCCTATGCAGCACTGATGAACTCTTCGCTGTTCCGAGGCCCGCGAAGTCCGTGTCACATCAATAGCGAGGCTATAGTGAAGAATAGTACCGCTGCGAGACCTATTAGGGCTAGTCTAGCACCGCTTATTAGCTTGTTCTCACCGCTTATCTTGCCGAGATATACTCCCAGCATGAATAGCTCAGCGACCATTAGCCCTGCCGAGGCGTAGACTAGCACCGGTATTGGGACATTTAATCCCAGGACCCCGGCTAGTATAAATGGCGAAACACCTATAGTAGGCAACAACATTGCGCCAAGACCACTCCACAACGCCACATAGATCGGTACGGCTTTTGCTGCTCTCTCATATATGCTTCCACGTAATGGATGGAGCATCACCCGCTCAGTTCTACGGAGCTCCTGGAGACGCTCTGCACGCTCTGAGAGGTATGTTGCAACTACACCACTAAAGAACCCCATAGAGAACGATGCTCCTATCACACTGCCTACATAGTTTGCTGGATTAGTAGCACCACTCAGATAACTACCAAGTATGACACCTAGCCCCGAGAGTAGGCCGTCAAAGCTGTTTGTGACAAACATTCTCCTGGCTATACTCTGTGCATTTAGTATTCGCGCGTACTGCAGTACATCACGGTAAAACTTTACCAGCCTCTTTATCATGCTCCCCAACAAGGCTGCACTACAGACCTCCGAAGCCTTAAGAGAGATGCCATCAACAGCCGAGCCACCGTGTAGTGGTGGTAGCTCAACAAGAGGCATTACTTAAGAACTGTTCTGGAGCTAGGCCATATAACGGACCTTGCTACAATATTAGTGAGCTAGGAGCCTCTCTAGGCTTTGTAAAAACTGGGTTCAAAATTGTGATTCACACATTATTGTTCGCTGCTGCTACTTTGCTTCCCGTAGTCTCTCCCTATACTCCTCGCACTCGATTACTATGCCGCCATCATTTCCACGCCTAACAACTATTGTTAGGTCATGTATACGATAGCCGCATCTTGGGCAGCGATAGTAGTAGCGTATGCGTCGCATACCGTTTTCTCCGAACTCCATCTCGACCCTATACTCCATCCGTGTACGACAGCGTGGACACGGTTTCTCATACATAGTTCCAGTCAAGGCATGCTAACCCCCATTGGCTGTTCCACTAGGGTGCCACAATCCAGTCACGAGTCCACTGCCGCTTTCTATTCTCCAGGGTTTGTTGCCCAGGCTGGCTAAGTGCACACCGCCTTCCGGGTAATAATGGGTTAGGACCCAGAGGGTGGCCGGGCACACTTGTAGAGACAATATAATACCTTGCCGAGTAGTTTGAGAAGTGGTGGGTGGATTCGCTACGCCAATTATAGATAGAT
>DQVR01000016.1 GCA_015661645.1 Pyrodictium delaneyi | reverse complement strand
TATTTGCTGGAGGAGAAGATAGGTGTAAAGCGTGGTCTCTCACGGCGCAACATGTTCCTAATATATGACGAAATGGAGATACGTGCAAAGATAATACGTGCGCTCATAGAGAAAAAAGTGTTCAACTACTATCAAGTGTTTAGGACACTGGCTCGGATCTATGCTTTAACAACAGAGTACGCGCGTAAAGCATCCAAGGAGGAGGCGCCTTATGCAATAGTAGAGGCGCTAGAAGATGCTCTCCGTAGGATACAGCGCGGCGACCTCATAAGGTAGCTTATCCTGTAGCGCCTCTTTGGAGGGCTATAGGGCTTGGCTACCGTAGTAGAGGTTAGAATCGGGCAGGGTAGGCTACTAGACCCCGTATTCCTTGTAAGCCTAGTAGTGCCGGTGGCGGCTATAGTCCTGGTTGGTAGTCCAGCGGCTTATGTAACAGTTGTCGTGCCTGTGTTGACTGGTATGTGGCGTATACTACTACCAATAGCTAGGCAGCAAGCCCGTAGAGACCAGATGGACATCGACCTTCTATTCCTCCTGGCTCATATGTATGCAGTTTCTACGGGAAGACCGGCTCGTCGCCGCCTCTTTGAGTTGAACACACTTGTAGGCGGGTACGGAGAATATCAGCGTGTATTGCGTAAAATTGCCGTCCTTGCTGTTGAGTGGGGCTATGGTTTTGTACGTGCTACGCGTTTGCTGGCTAGCCAGGTTAAGAACGACGCTTTCAGAGGCTTTCTTATTCGTGCAAGTGAGGTCCTCCGTACCGGCGACGATGTAGTACGGTTTCTCCGTGTTGAGCTCGAGACAGCTATACGCCAGTTCATGAGTAGCTATATGCGCGCTATTGACCTTATGCGTATATTTCTCGGGCTCTATACTACTCTTATGAGTGCTTCAGCTTTCGTGATACTAACTTTTACTATCTTGGCGGTCTTTGTAAGCGGTAACTCATTCATCTTCGTTATCTCAATAATAGCGCTCACCGCAACTCTTGCAGTATTCGCATTTATAGCTAGAATGATAGCGCCACGAGACCCTATAATCTATAGGTCCAAGGAAGTCTTTAACCCGATGCTAGTACGGCTTGCAAGGATAACGAAACTAGCCTTTATAGCATCACTTGCGCTCGGGCTTATAACGTATTTGATGACACATGATCCTATGTACACGATTCTGGCGTTTGCCTTGCCAAGCTTAGCGCCGGGCATCGTTGCTATGCGTGTAGAAGGCTTTGTAAAACGTATAAATATGTTCTACCAGGTCTTTGTACGTAGCTTCGGGCTCACATTCTCTGTAATTCCCAACTACGCGAATGCTCTTGCATCGGTTCTCTCAGCAGACTATGGCGTCCTGACACCATATCTGCGCCGCCTACACGCTAGGATAACCAATGGTGTAGACCCTCATGTAGCCTTTAGATATTTTGTGCTAGAAACGATGAGTACAAATGTCCTGCGTGGAACAAACATTATGGTCGATTCAATAGATGCTGGCGGCGATGCTGCTGAGACCGGATTGATGCTGAGTAGTCTCTTCATAAGGCTAGGAGACCTGCGCATAGACAGAGACCGTGTAGCGCGCACTTTCGAGGCTGTTGTCTACCTTATGCAGGGACTCGTGTCTGCAATATCTTCTGCTGTGGTGAATATACTGCTCTTGTTCATGGAGTACTATAGGCAGCTTACGGGGATTTCCCAGGCAGTGCCTGAGGTAGCCCAGTATCTCCCCTTCACTATAACCATACCGAACATGACGCTCGTGTCATGGGCTATAGCTATATTTCTCGCAGTATTGATATTAATCAATGCTGTTATAATAGCAAATGTACGTGGTAGTATGATAGAAGTAGCGCTATTCCATATAGCGGTACTAGCAATAGTAACTGTTGCAGGAGTAAAGGCAATGGAGGTAATATCTCGTATGCTGGTAATGCCTGTACTAATACCTGGACCAATAGGCTGATTTTTGAAACTCCAAGGCTAAGGCGCGTAATATGTAATTTTCAGCTTCTACTTCTTACAGAGAGGGAGAGTGGCGTTGGGAAAAACCATAGCGACACTGGTTGCGGGAATCCTTGCATTAATTAGTATCGCTATACTTCAGGCGAACGCCCAGGATGCGCTAGAAACTTATACTGTTGAGTTGCAGCTAGGAGAGGATCTATATGTATTATATATCAATATATCTACAGGGTACTTTGTCGAAACATCGAGCACACTCTACATGAAGATGGATATCGAGCTTGCTTATGCTACTAGCAGGGCGCCAATATTCGTCTCCGTGGAGGCAAGCCTTGCAGGTGTGACTATAGGCTCTTCCATGGCGGGATATTTGTCAGAGGAGAATCCTTCTAGCGAAATAGTGATTAATGGAATCGTGCCGCATCATGCTGTAGAGCAGATAACGTACCATAGCGACCTAGGCTTTATAGAAGTAAGGGTAAAAGCTTACCGTGGTGCTGAAAAAGCAGAACAAACTATAATGATTCCAGTAGTTGTTGTGAAAAAAGAGCCTAGTATATCAGTTGACGCATTCTTTGACAACGGGAGTCCTTATACGGTAGCTGTAATAGGTCAAGACATGTTTAGGAAAGTCGTTGTCCGCATAACTAATACTGGGGAACTACCAGCCCGTAACCTTAAAGTAGCAGTAATTCTTAACAATACTACGATCTATGCCGGTACAGTTGCCACATTGCTTGAACCAGGCGAACAGATAGAGACGGAGGCTACAGTACCACTGCCGGTGCAGCCCGGTGTCTATTCACTAACAGTCAGCGTCAGAGCTATAGTTGGTGCTACGAGCTATGAGAGATCAGCAAGCCTTGCAATGGTTGTCATATCTAAACCTGTGGTCCAGCTAGTGCTTGATAACGCTACCCCAGTCCTCGAAGGTGAGAAGGTATGCTTCACTATATACGCCGGCGATGTGCCCAACTTTGCACAGGCGAATGTAATACTAGAATATTCTGCCCCAGGTACCGGACAGAGTCAGTGGAACCCCGTCTACGTGGCTAGGAGGCATGGGGACATATCCTATTGCTGGGAGGCACATGCAATAGGCGACAGAACAACAAGCTACATATTCCGTGCCAAACTACTGCTCCGTATCTATGGGCTCGAGTACACTTCATATAGTAACATTGTCCAGGTTACTGTGATACCCATTACATCGATATTAGCGCAAAGTAGTCTACAGCTATTAGTGGCACCATCTGAGATATATGAGGGTGGCGAAGCCCGAGCAATAGCTACGCTATCGCCTGTACCACCTAGCTGTCTTATAGGAAGACTAGAACTTCTAGATCCGCATTCGTTAGCGTGGATACCCCTCAAGCAGATAAACATATGTGACGGAAAAGCTATTGTCTATGTACCCGCGTCGGAACTAGGTGTAGGCAGCTTCACGCTCCGTGCAGTAGTCCAGCTAGGTGGCTATACCATAGTAAGCAATACTGCAAGCATAAAAATACTTGCCAAACCTAGGCTTGTAGCCAAGCTTATACCGCCTATAGCTGCGCCAGGATCATCGCTAGAGCTTCTAGTGAATGTAGAGCCTGCTATTAGGGAGTATAAGGTAGCTGTAAAGCCGTCATGGATGAGCAACTGGATAAACACGACAGGAAAGGCGGGGGGCGTCTCAATACCCTTAATAGCTCCAGAAAAGGAAGGCATCTATGACATAAAAATAGAGGTAGCGATCAACGGTATAAAAATAAAGAAAACACTTACACTAGTAGTCCAAGAGCTTCATCTGCTAGTTGTAGCTGAACCGCAAAAACTGCGTGCAGGCGAGGTCGACACTATTAACGTAAAAGCTATACTGTCAGCTCCTCTAAACGGCACTGCAGTGTTTACACTCTCTAAAGGCGATGCGATAATTGATAGCACAGAAAAAACCATAGTTGACGGAAAGGCTGTAGCCAGGCTCGCGGCTCCAAAAGAGCCTGGAATCTATACTGTTAAAGTTGTTATACCAGAATACAGGCTTGAAAATGTTACACTAGTGAACGTGACCAAGACGATATACGGTATAACACTTACGCTCAACGCTACAAGAGTAGCGCCTAGCGCTGAAGTGGAGGCAAGAGTAAAGATACAACCGCAGCCAACGGCTCCTATCAACCTAGTGCTATTGATACAGCATCCGAACGGTATATGGAGAACACTTGCTTCCAAGCTTGTAGATAGCAGCGAAACAACCATAGTCTTTAAAGCACCGAGCGAACCAGGGATATATCGAGTTAAAGCCACTATGCCTTCAGTAAAGATAGAAAGCAACACAGTATCCCTAGAAGTCGCCAGCGGCGCAGCAGAAGAACTCGTTCCTGCTAGCACGCTCTTGGCCGTGATAGCGGGTGCTGCTGTAATAGCTATTCTATGGAGCATAAGAGCTATACGCAGACGCTAATAATACAACTGTTTTGAGGCAACAATTAGAGGGAGATTATGGAAATACTCACCACCGTCTTTATCCTAGCAGTAATTTTACTCTTTATAATAGTAATGGTTCTTATTATAATTGCTGTAAGTCGTAGCAAGCAAGCCAAAGAGAGTGAAAATGAAGACCTAGCCTATGGAAGCGAGGAGGAGACGGAGATCCTACCTTTTGGATCCGGTGGTACAGTAGCCAATGTAGGAGAAACGGGCGGCTGGCTATCTGAGGCAGCAGCATCTAGTGGGACAGGAAGACGCGTAGATGAAGCGGTAGAGTCAAGGCTTCTACTAGTTCTCGACAAATATCGTGCAGTACCCATAGAGGAGCTAGAATTACGCATAGGTGCTAGCCGAGAAGAGATTATGAGAGCATTACATAAGTTAGAGGAGAGAGGACTTGTCCGCGTAGAGGGCGGAATGCTTATATTCAGTGAACGTGGCGAAAAGTTAATCACTAAGCTCCGTGAGAAGTATTTTGATAAACGTCGTTGGCTGGAGAGCATCTAGACATTAACGGCGTATATGAATACAGCTCGTTATACTGTAGGTGAGCTATACTTTTGATCTTCTACATTTGAGCCTCCCTATAGAGCCTTGGAGATGTCGGAGCCTTACTTTGTTAAGTTAAGTAAGCTTGTAGAGGGAGGGTTTTAGACAATGTTAATTAGCCGGAAGAACCCGCTCGGGGTAATGGACGATCCGGTTAAAGGATTACTGTTTGAGGTATTGTCAACTCTCGACTATAACTACGTAGTCAAGGAGATAGATGTAGAGCGAGGAGAGAACGAGCTGAGAGTATCTGTTGTTATGAAACCGCGGCGTGACGATGCAACTATATCCACTTGGCGTATAATAGAAATGGAGGAGCGTATAGCATCGCTGCTGGGTCTCGAGCCTGACCTTTCTCATAGCCGTGTGGGTGTTACCCCGGACGGGCTTCTGCTTGTGGTGTACGCGTTCCGTGTTAAGGATATACGCTGGATTGATGAGCTGTCGTGAGAGGTCCTAGGGGCTCAGCGAGCCTCCGTGGATAAGCTCTGAGTAGGGCTGGGTGTAGCTGGCGAGACAAGGCTACGGGAGACAATGGGCTATGACGTAGATGTGAAGTAAAGAGATGTACGTCACGCAGGCTCTACTCGTACATGGTTTTTGCCTCTACATTGATGTAGAGGGCTTCTGAGATAGCCCTGGCTATATCTTCTGCGAATGACTCGCAGTACTCAGCGCTCCCTGTACACACGACGATGAGCCGGTAGGATCCATCGTCGGACTCTAGATCCACGCTGGCGACTTTTTCTGAGGAGTCAAGTGCGCCGAGCACTTTCTCGGCAATGACCTCCACTCTATTAGAGTGGGTTTCACTGCCCTGAAGGGTCTCTGCAACCGCGGAGACAAGGCTATAAGCCAGCCACATGGATCCTAGACCGCTGTTTTTCAGCGCCTCGGCTAGCTGGCCCCCGAGCCTCAGTGCTTCACCGGCTCTTCTGTCGCTGTACAAGCTCTGAAGCCTCTCGTCGCCTAGCATAAGCGTAGCTTCGAGGCCTCGGAGTACACCTAGTTGTCCTGCTGTCTCCACGGCTCCCCGCCTAATAGAGCGGAGTATTTCTACGGCATGCCGGGCCGAGAAGCCGTATCGGTAGATGAGGTACCCTGCGGTTAGCGTTGCGCTCCGGCCTCTCCCGCCCATACAGTGAATCAGCACCCTTTTGCCCTCTCTAGCAGCTCTCGTAGTTATCCTGGCAGCGCGGTAAAGCTGCCAGAGGCTTGGCCAGGCATAGTCGGGCACTGGGATGTGGATAAACTCGGCACGGCCTTGTAGCACTGAGGGATCATACTCCAGTTCGTGGGCTTCGACTACAGCCATAACGAGGTCAAACTCCCTCATAATGTAGGCTAGTGTATCCGTGCTCGGCATGGGCGAGAATGCTACGCTATCATCTACGTTAAACACTTTGTGAAGAGACATAGCGTAGCCCTCATAATCTCTATGGGTTATCCGTCCTCTCCGGTGCTGCTATGGGCTTTTTGTGCTATGGCTGGCGCTTCTCCGTGGCTGTGAATGCGCATACGTAGTACCTCTTGAGCCACCGTGCTATCCTGGATAAGGGTATCCTCATGGGACATACGCTGTCGCAGCGCTTGCACAGTAGACAGAGCATAGCAGCTGCTGCGGCCCGCGACATGTCCTCGGTTATCGCCGTCCAGCCCAGCCCCATGGGGCCCCCGTAGACCCGCCCTCCCCAGTTGTTGGCAGTGTGCTGCCATACGGGGCACTCTAGCTGGCAGCGTCCACAGCGTATACAGCGTAGCTGCTCGGACAGCACGGAGTGCCTAGCAGCTTCTCTGCGGCCGTTATCAACGAGAACTACATGTACCTCTGGAGGACCGTGGACGCCATAAACGCGCTGGAGTTCTATATCAGCTGTACTGCTGGGTCCAGCAGTGATATTCACGTACGTAGGCGGGTAGAGCCCGGCATAGGCAGACTGTACTATCACGGCTTTGAACGCATCTACGAGGGACGGTAATATCTTGTCAACGCCGGCCACAACTATATGTTTCCTAGGCATGCCGGCCACGAGTCTTATGTTGCCCTCGTTCTCCACGAGGAGAACTGCACCGGTGTCCGCTGCGATAGCGTTAGCGCCTGTAATCCCAACGTCTGCCCTAGTAAGCTTTGCTCTCAGGAACTCGCGTATAGATGCTACTAGCTCATCTGGGCTAGAGGAGGACACGGCTAATCCAAGCTTCTCAGAGAGCAACTTGGCGGCAGCGTCTTTGCTCATATGGATTGCTGGTGCAAGTGTATGCATGGGCTTACCGCCCTCCAGCTGGACTAGGAGTTGCCCTAGATCCGTCTCCCAGACCTCGTTGCCGTTCATCTCTAGGTATTCACGCAGGCCTATCTCCTCGGCAACCATGCTCTTGGACATGACTACTAGCTTATTGCTGCCCACTACGCGTGCTATGAGTTCTCTTGCCTCTTCACCGTTTTCTGCGAAGTATGGACGTGCCTTGACCCTCCGTAGACTCTCCATAGTGGCCTCTATATACTCGTCAAGCCTGCTCAGAACTCTTTTCTTCGCTTCCTCAACCTCTCTTGCAAGCTTTGCAAGCTCCGGGTAGTGGCTAAGCACTCTAGCCACGTTCTCCTCATTACTGGCAGCTGCTCGCGAAACACTCTCCTGGAGGATAGGGTCCTCTAGCGCTCTACGTACATCTCGTAGAATATCGGTTAGCAAGGCTTTATGCCTCCTCGTCCTGACGCAGCGTCTTCGATAGGATAATGGATATGTCTACTATGGTCTCGTTTTTCGCAACTCTCGAGAAGCTGACAAAACATATAGGACACATGGTCACGATTACGGGCGCCTTCTCGCGCAGTTCCCTCAGCCTCGTGGACGCTATTCTCCCAGCCAGTCTAGGCGAGAGGGCTTCTATGGGGCCGCCGCAGCAGTAGGTCATTCTACCGCTACGCCTCGGCTCTAGCACGGTGAGGCCCGCATGCTCTAGGAGGCGTCGTGGCTGCTTTACAAGTTTCAGGGCTCTAGCGTAGAGGCACGGGTCATGCACTACTACTCTTTCCCCGCTCCACAGCCTCGGCGCGGGCTGCGCTCTACCAGCGAGCGCCTCGTCTAGGAGCTCTAGGTAGTTTACGACCTCTATATCAAATCCATCAACGTACTTTGGGTAGACGTGTCGTAGCATATAAGTGGTGTGTGGGTCCACTGTTATAAGCTTCTTGGCACCGCGCCTCCGTAGTCTCTCGTACACTCTCGCAGCATGCTCTTGAAAAGCCTCCTCCAGCCCCATATCGTAGAGGATGACACCGGTATACATGTCGTCCTCGTAGAGGTATGCGTAGTTTATCCCAGCTCTAGCCAGCAGCCTAGCTATAGACGTGAGAATGCTCTCTGCAAGCTCTATCTCATCTCTCTCCGGCTTAATGGCTGCCCTCGCCAGGCCCGTTAGCTTCGGAGACGCTGCCAGTCTAAGAGCCTTAGCTAGCCGGCTGTCCTCAAACCGCTCTAAAATAGCCACGAAGCTCTTTATATATGGCATAAGCTGGTACATGACGCCGGTGTAGAGGAACATGCTGCCACTACGAGGCAGGTTTAGCGGCTTAGCCCAATGATAAGCAATGTCACGTGGCGCTGGCAGAGGAAGCCCGGTACGCAAAGTATTCTCAGCTATAATATGAAGGATTGAATTTATATCCACGGCTCTCACCCTCTAACAGCTATCCTTACAGGAGACTTTGCCAGTAGTTCGCCACGATTATGGAGGATACGGATAATCCTTACTATCTCAGCTACGTTAACGGATACGGGACATTTGGTTGTACACGCTCTGCACATGAGGCATGAGTAGATAGACGCGAGAGCCTCCTCGGAGACAGGAGCCTTGCCGGCAAGCAGCTGGAGTGCTATAGAAACACGGCCCCGTGGCCCATAGCCGCGGTGGGCACCGTAGAGAAGCGTAGGGCATACGGCCTCGCAGAAACCACAGTAGAGGCAACGCTGGGCCTCCAGAAGAGCAGCCTCCCTAAGGCTAGCCAAGGCGCGGCTACACCACCTTCCCTGGGTTCAATATCCCCTTTGGGTCAAACACTTGTTTGATCGCCCTCATCAATTCTAGAGCCTTAAGAGAGCCGAGAGATTCTAGCTCCATCTTCAACCCCTCCTTCTTCATGACGCCAATGCCGTGCTCAGCGCTAATGGTCCCGCCAAACTCTACTGCGAGCCTCATAACGTTGAAGAACCACGCTTCAACACTCTTTCTGGCATCTGCGTCTTCCGGGTCAAAGCCTACAGCGGGGTGTAGATTGCCGTCACCTATGTGCCCTCCGAGCATCATTGGCAAGCCGTACTTCTCCTCGAGGGCGCGTAGCCTTTCAACAGCTTCAGCAAGGCGGGAAGGAGGGACTGCAATGTCCTCTACATAGACGAGTACTTTCCCACTTCTTGTAGTGCTCCGTGCGAGGGCAACTTGTGCGGGGAAAAGACTTCTACGGAGATCAAATAGACCTTTGCGGTTGGCCTCCTCAAGGTTGCTAGCCGTGTAGACAAGGCTAGCTCCGTTTCTCTCTACAATCCTTTCCAGCCGATCAAGTATTCTATTAGCAGCCTCGTAGTTAATGTCTATACTCACGAGGAGCATGTGGCCTCTAATCTTTCCGGGCCATTCGAGAAACTTCACAGCTCTCTCAACAGTACGGCTATCCATAAACTCCATTATTAGTGGTTGAAGTCTCTCCTCCTTAATCTCTACAACTGTATTCACGAGGTCAGCTAGTTCTTCGAAAAAGGCTAATACTGTGACAACGGCTTCGGGTAACGGCATTATGCGTAGTGTTGCCTCGGTTACAACAGCGAGTGTTCCCTCACTACCTACAATGAGTCTTACAAGGTCGTAACCCTGTCTGCATTTGACCGTCTTGCAGCCAATTCGCATTACTGTGCCCTCTTCGTCCGGCAGGACTATCTCTAGGCCTAGCACCCAGTCCCTCATAGTACCGTACTTAGCTCCCCGCATCCCACCAGCTCCACTGTTTATAGCGCCGCCCACGGTAGCGACGGGCGAACTAGCGGGGTCTACAGGAAACATATATCCATACCTGGCAAGCTCTATGTTCAGATCGTCGATCCTTACACCGGGCTCAGTAACAGCAATACCATCAACTACACTCACGTGTTTCACTCTATCCATTCTCTCAAGGCTGAGTACAATGCCATCTGATGGCAGGGCAGAGCCGGAGAGACTTGTGGTAGACCCCTGCGGGTAGACCTTGATGTTATGCTTATGTGCAAAGGCAAGAAGCCTAGACACATCGGATGCGTTCTCTGCCAGAACCACGGCTGTGGGAAGGCTGTCAGACTCTAATCCTGTGGCCTCACGAGAATACAGCCTTATTATAGTTAGGATCAGTTACAACTCTATCCTTTCCAAGCAGCTTTTGCAGTTTCTCGTTAACAGCATTCATTGCTCTGCCAGCCCCGCGTACATGTAGCGAAACTATGAGAGTTTCAGAGCAGCGTAGGAGCCAGTGGTACTGGTGGCACATTAGCTAAAATTATAATGTTTACTTGTGTATATAGGATAGTGATGAATACTAGTGAATCGGCAGCGCGGATAGTAGGAATAGGGGAGATACAGGCGGGAAACGCTAGCATGACCAGCATGACTACGGGATATGCTGCCTACACGTTAACACACATTTGATAACCGAGGAAAGAGAGTGTGGCGCCGCCGGGTGGATTCGAACCACCGACCACCGGGTTAACAGCCCGGCGCTCTACCCGCTGAGCTACGGCGGCACCCGGCCCCAGCGGCCGTGTGTGTCAAGGGAAGCGTGCCCGAGGTTTTATCAAGTTTA
>DQVR01000067.1 GCA_015661645.1 Pyrodictium delaneyi | reverse complement strand
AGCCCCCTAGCAGCCGCTGCTAGCGCCTCGACTATCTCGGTACTAGGGGTGCACGGATAGGCGGCTACGAATTGGACCCCAGCTTCGAGGAAGCCGCGGGCTATAGCTGCGTTGCCTAGCATTAGCACCCTCTTGCCAGCCGGGGCTAGCACCTCCGAGTAACGGGGCAAAGCATCCACCCAGAGAGCTTTTTCAAGAGCTTAACAGCTCTAAGTAGTGGGAAAATAAGGGGCTTACTCCAGGGCCTAATGGCTTCATTACGCAGGGGTGTGGGAAGCCCTGGGATACACGGGTGTGTAGCGAAAGAAGGCCGAGGCCGCTTCCGGCCTCATTGTCTGCGTGTAGCCAGGTAGGCAGCTACATACACAGCAAACGATGCTACTATGGTTACCGTGAAGCTCATGTCAGCTAACGGTAGTGCGATACGTGCCGCTTTAGCCACGCCATAGGCTAGAGCAGTAACGGCACCCGCGACAGCGGATGCCACCACGGCTTCCCTACTCCTGGCCCCCAGCACGGTGGCCGTTACTGGTAATAGGAAGGCACCAGCAGTTAGCGTCCACCCGGTTCTAAATATAGTTGTTACAGCATCTGCGAGCTCCTTCGGCAGAGAGAGCGTGGCGACAGCTATAGCCGTAGCAGCTATCATTGCGAGGAAGCTGGCTACGCGTAGAGCCCGGGTGCTTCTTATACCGAGCGTGTCGTATACCACGGCGCTGCCGGTTGTTAACGCTATGGAATCGGCAGTACTCATCGCGGCTGCGAGCACAGCGCCCGAGAACACAGCAGCGCCTACAGGGCCTAGCACCATGTTAGCTAGCGTAGGTATGGCCTTCAACGGGTCTGGGGGCGGATTGTTGCGCAACAGCTCAGCAGCAGCTAGGCCGGAGAGGAAGCTGCTATAGGTTACTATGAAGGCGAAAAGCGCGGCTATACCGGTGGCGCGGCGGACGATATCAGGGCTCCGTGCTGTATAGAACCGGTTCACAAGCTGTGGGAGTCCCCAGACAGCTACACTCGTCAAGAGCGCTAGGTCGAATATGAGGCGTGGGTTTATCTTCTCGAGTGGGAGTGACGGCTTAGCAGCTCCTAGTGCTGCTATTCCGCCGATCCTGCTCAAGGATATGGCGAGAAGCGCCGCGATACCGCCGGCCATTATTAAGCCCTGGAGCGTGTCAGTCCATACTACACTATACATTCCACCGAGCGCCACATAGCCAGCCATGAGGACGGCTATTATAAAGGCAGCAGTAGCCAGGTCGAGGTGGAACACGGTGCCGACCATTGCGGCGGCACCGCTTATCACTGTTGCAGCGTAGAGTGTGAGACCTATCGCGGTCATCAGTCCTAGTAGTCTCTGCAGCCCCTTGCTAGAGTATATCTTGCCGAAGAGTTCTGGAACAGTGAGGGCATTGTGTATCCTGCTGAGCCGGTTTATCCTCTGGCCAAGTAGTATGAAGGTGACAAGGGCGCCGAGGACAACATTGAAAACAGGTATTATTAGACTAGCCTGTCCCCACATGTAGGCCCATGCACCGCCCACCACTATTACCACGCTTGAGAAGTATGTAGCGCCAAATGTGAACGCTAGTAGCCAGTTTCCTATCTCTCTGTTTGCAACAAGGAAGCCCTGGATAGTATCGGCTTTGGACTTAAACGCGGCGCCGAGAGCTAGACTTGCAGCCAGGTATGCTGCTATAACACTCTCAGACATCATGGGCTAAACCACCTCCGCCTCTACTTCTCAAGCATAGCGGTTGTTGGTGCTTCATCGCTGCCCCTGGAGAAGCTGTAAGTGAGGCCAACTAGGACAGCTGCAAAGCCTATAACAAGGGCCAGAATAATGTCTGCCATGGTTATTAGCCCCACATCTAGCCCACTGAGCCTCTTCTCTTAAATATTTTAGTAGTGGGATTGTAGGGGGCAAAATTTAAGCAGTCTTCAGTGTTCGATACGCTATGACCCCTGGGCCGCAGCCGCCTCCTCCATAGCGTCTCGAGCGGTGGCCACAATGGCGGGAAAGCCTAGGATACTACACCCCATCGAGCGGGCTAGCCGCGAGAGGATAGAGAAGCTCCAGCTGCAGCGGCTACGCGAGACGGTGAAAAGGGCCTACGAGCAGGTACCCTTCTACAATAGGAAGCTCAAGGAGGCCGGGATTAGGCCAGAGGATATAAAGACGCTTGAGGACATACACAAACTACCATTCACGGTGAAGAATGATCTTCGCGAGAACTACCCCTACGGGCTCTTTGCAGTGCCGCTCAGTGAGATAGTAGAGATACACGCTAGCAGTGGCACCACTGGAAAGCCGACAGTAGTGGGCTACACCCGCAGGGACATAGAGAACTGGGCCGAGCTAATGGCCCGTAGCCTTGCAGCGGCGGGCGTCACTAACGAGGATATAGTCTACATCGCGCTCGGCTACCACTGGTTCACCGGAGGCCTAGGCTTCCACTATGGTGCGCAGAAGCTCGGCGCCCTCGCAGTGCCAGCAGGCACAGGCTTCACGCAGCGACACGTCATGATGATACGGGACCTCGGCGCGACAGTCCTTGGCGCAGTGCCGAACTACGCCCTCAGGCTAGCAGAAGTAGCCATGGAGATGGGCATAGACCCGGCTAGGGATACCAAGCTGAGGACCGGTGTATTCGGAGCGGAAATGTGGAGCGAAGAGCTGAGAAAGCGTATAAACAAGATCTGGGATATGGAGAGCTACGACATCTACGGTATGAGTGAACTCTACGGCCCGGGCACGGCAATAGAATGCCACCTTCACGACGGGCTCCATGTGTGGGAGGACCACTACCTAGTTGAAGTGGTCGACCCAAAGACCGGAGAGCCTGTAGAGCCCGAGGAGAAGGGTGTCCTCGTAGTCACGCCGCTCACACATGATGCTATGCCGCTTATACGCTACTGGACTAACGACCTCACCTTCATGTATGATGGCACAAGCTGCGACTGTGGGAGAAACATGAGGCGCATAGGCAGGATAATGGGCCGGGCTGACGACATGCTGATAATAAACGGTGTGAACGTGTTCCCATCGGCTGTTGAGGAGGTCCTGCTGAGCGAGCCTAGGGTTAACCACCACTACCAGATAATAGTTGAGCGCGAGGGTAACCTTGACCGGATGTACGTAGTAGTAGAGGCGGCTAAGAAGATGAACGATAAGGAGAAGCAGCGTCTAGCGTCAGAGCTGCAGTACAGGCTACACGAGGTGCTCATGATAAACCCGAGAGTACGAGTGGTTGACCCTGGTGAGCTTCCACGCCAGGAGGGTGGCAAGGCTAAGAGGATAATAGACAGGAGGAAGATGTGACCACTACTAACCTAAACTTAACGTGGAAACGCCTAAATACTAGTATTTCTATGAGTCTCTTTTCCGTCGTGGTGCCACGCGGTAATGTTGACACGGGGTCTAAGAGCGCCACAGACGGAGGACGTTCTCCCTGATAAGTGGTATAACATACTGCCCGATCTTCCGGAGCCCTTGCCACCACCGAGAAAGCAGGATGGTAGCATAGTCTCGCCGAAGGAACTCGAGGCGATATTTCCGCGTAGCCTCGTCGAGCAGGAGACTTCGACAAAGCGCTGGATAGCAATCCCCGAGGAGCTGCGCAGCATCTACCTCGAGATAGGCAGGCCTACTCCGCTCCTCCGGGCTCGCAGGCTTGAGGAAGCGCTGAGTACTCCAGCTAGGATATACTTCAAGTATGAGGGAGTGTTGCCCACGGGCAGCCACAAGATAAACACGGCGCTGGCGCAGGCGTACTACAACCGTCTCGAGGGCACTAAGAGGCTTACCACTGAGACTGGTGCGGGCCAGTGGGGCTCTGCGCTAGCTCTGGCGGGCGCTATGTTCGGGCTTAAAGTCCGGGTATACATGGTCCGTATTAGCTACGAGCAGAAGCCCTACCGCCGGATAGTAATGCAGGCCTATGGGGCGGAGGTGGTGCCGAGTCCCAGCCCGTACACTGCAGCTGGCAGGAGGATACTTGAGAAGGATCCCGACAGCCCCGGCAGCCTAGGCATAGCGATAAGCGAGGCCATAGAGGACGCCTTAAAGAACCCCGACACCAAGTACAGCTTGGGTAGCGTGCTAAACCACGTGCTCCTCCACCAGACCGTGATAGGGCTTGAGGCTAAACGGCAGCTGGAGGCTCTAGGCGAGTACCCTGATGTAGTCATAGGTGCTGTGGGGGGTGGTAGCAACTACGCTGGCCTCGCCTACCCGTTCATCTACGATAGGCTCCGCGGCAAGGCGGAGACACGTTTCATAGCAGTGGAGCCGCGCGCAGCGCCGAGCATGACGCGTGGCGAGTACCGCTACGACTTCGGCGACACTGCTGGCATGACGCCCCTGCTCAAGATGCACACGCTAGGCCACCGGTTCGTACCGCCGCCCATACACGCGGGTGGGCTCCGATACCACGGCGTAGCCCCGACTCTCAGCATACTGGTAAACCATGGTATTGTCGAGCCGGTGGCCTACAAGCAGACCGAGGTGTTTGAGGCTGCGGTGTTCTTCGCCCGCACAGAGGGCGTCATACCGGCTCCGGAGAGTGCTCACGCGGTCAAGGCTGCTATCGACGTGGCGCTGGAGGCTAAGAAGCGCGGCGAGAAGATAACGATACTGTTCAACCTAAGCGGGCACGGCTTGCTAGACCTTAAGGGCTACCAGGACTACCTAGAGGGCCGGCTACGCGACGTAGAACCCGAGAAGATAGACTTAAGCTATCTCCCCAAGGTAGAGTAGCCCGCAGCTCGAAGGGTCTTTTACCAGAGCGTATGCCGCACCGATGCCAGTTCTGCACGGCGCTGCACGGGGCACCTTAGTGCTTCTGCGCTCCTCTAATCATGCCCCATGTGTAGTAGTCGCTTCATGCCCCACCTCTCCATAGAATGCATACTCTGCAGCCCTCCGTTCACGGAGGTGTTCTTGATAAGGGGGTTGTGGCCTCTGTCGGAGCTATGGGGGCGTTAATGGCAGTACAGCATGAGGAGCTGCCGTGGCTCCGGCGGCACCGGGAAATGCTCAAGCTTGCCGAGACCGTTAAGAAGCTTAAGGAGACACACGTCTATAGCTCCGAGGAAATAGTCAGGGTTGTAGGGGAGCGATATCGTAAGGTTAGGCCACGACGCCGTGGCCTGCCCGGCAGAATAGAGTTTGAGCTAAAGAGGCTAGAAGTAGTGTTCAACGTTTCCTACTCGAGGCTCCTTCGTGTAGCGCGCTTGCCTTCCACCCGCGAGATGAGCGAGTTCCACCGAGCCCTAGTGCTGGGCTTCGTTGGAGAAGAATACGACGAATCTCTCCGTGCTATACGCCGGTCGCTCCGCTTGATAAAGGAGTTCTGGAACCAGTACCGTCTCCTAATAGTATCGGCTACCGATGCTCGCGAGGCTGCTAGACTGCGTAAGGAAGGAAGCGGCCGCATACTATCAGTAGTGCGCAGGCTCAGCAAGCGGCTTGAACTGTTGGACCGTGTACGTAGAGAGCTGCTCCAGACGCATATAGTGTCCGAAGGGCTGCCGATAGTGGTCGTAGCCGGTATACCTAGTACAGGTAAGTCCACGCTCGTGCGTAGGGTGTCTACAGCGGAGCCAGAGGTGGCATCGTACCCATTTACGACAAAGACGATTATAGTAGGCAAGACGAAGGTGAGAGACGTAGCGTTTTACATAGTTGATACTCCTGGTATACTTGAGAGGCCCCTGGAACAGCACAACGAGATAGAGCGTAAAGCCTTCGCGGCATTGCAGTCGCTCCCGGATATAGTATTGTTCCTAGTAGACCCGTCGCCGGAAATGGTGCAGGACATTAGACACCAGATGAGACTACTCAAAGACATATACACGGGAATAATAGCAGAGCGTGGTGCAGGTCTCGTAGTAGCGGTGAACAAGGTAGACATAACACCCCAGGGGTACGTCGAACGCGCCGTAAAAACTGTTAACGAGGCGCTGGCAGGCATGAACCAAACGGACCTATGCGTCAGCGAGCCGCTGCTTGTCTCAGCCCTTACGGGGAAGGGGGTAGACAGGCTACTTGACACCGTCTATCAGTGTCTGCGCGTAAAGACTCCATGGCTTTTCGGTGGCTAGCGCCTTGCCTTGTAGCACACGCCTTGCACTCTTAGGGTGAAGGGTTTCCCTATCTCGCCGCCCTCGACAAACTCCATCCGGGCCTCTGGTAGTATGCGCTTGACTATCTCTATGTTCGTCCATGCATGCATAGTCAGTTTTGCGCCGCCTAGCAGCGATTCGCCGCATGCGAGCGCGGCGTAGGGTATCAACATATCCGAGGCGTGTCTATCCAGGGCCTTCCCGGTAGCCAGGTCCTCAAGCAGCTTCTCAGCAGCCTCTCGGCCGACCTTCTCGGCGGGCTTGCCCTTGGCGCCTATTGAGTCGCCGCCGAGGATGCTATTCCCTGTAAAGGCCCACACAACTATGCCGCTGCCAGGGCCCAGGTGCGGGTCCCGTCCAGGCTCATACCACTCGATCTCTATCTCGACCGGTAGCCCGGGATACCTGGCCGTAATAAGCTCTCTAGCAGCCTTGGCTTGCCTCTCGGCGACGTGACGGGGGAGACGGACAGCGTGGCTTAGCCCCTCGAATGCCTTCACGGGTCCAGCAGTGTCTAGCCTGGCAGGCTCTAGCTGACCCGGGGGCTGGGGTACCTCTACCACGACCACGCCGCCGCCCCGGGGATAGTGCCCCCGCCTTCTCAGTATGATGCGGAACACGTAGCCCATACGCTCTAGTAGCCTGGACAGCACGAACCTCACATAGTCTATCGGCGGGCTCCAGGGCACGTCGGTCCCGCCTCTTATCTCGAGTTCGACTCGGCCCGGGGCGTAGACTAGAACGGGTAGCACGGCCTGCAGCACCAGGGTTATGCTGCCGGCTGTGCCTATGTCGAAGCGGAAATGCCCGCTTCGCAGCCTTCCCGGCCAGAATGTTATCTCGGTTGAGCCCAGCTGGAGGCCGTCAACCCGCGCGCCAGCTACCTCGGCTACGGCTTTGACGGATGTAAGGTGCTGGCGCTGGAGCCCCGGCCGAGGCCTCTTAGCCCTAATGTTTACTATCCTCACAGGGCGGCCGAGTAGAGCTGAGAGGGCCAGTGTGGTTCTCAGTATCTGGCCTCCACCCTCGCCGAAGCTCCCGTCTATGACTAACGGTTCCAAGGCTCCTCTAGTCCCTCCCGGAGATAGCTATGAGTCTTTCAACGCCTTTAATCTCTTCAATGAACTGGGCGACGCTCGGAGGTACTAGCCTCTTCCAGGACTCGTCGCCGCGGAGTATGAGGGTACGTATCCTTGTCGCGCTATACTCGCCTCGGCTAAAAGCCGGTGGTGCTTCCACGCGGTAGCCATACTCCGTGAAGAGCCTGGTTACCAGCGGGTTCCTCGAGAATACTACCTCGAAGCGTGGGAGAAGCATCTCAAGGTACCGTGGCCACACATGGTTCATGGCGATGTCGGACACGGGTACTATCATTATCCGTGACGTATCTACGCCCGCGTCCCTTAGGCCTAGCAGGAGCATTTCTATCCGCTCGCCGGCCGTGAATGGGTTCTTGATTGTATGGCTTTCCTGCGCAGAGCCCACGATGATTATGAGCTCGTCTACGCGGTTTAGGCACCACTTTATAACCTCGATGTGGCCCCAGTGAGGAGGCTGGAAACGCCCCACGAAGACGCCACGCCTCATAGCCGGCCTCTACCTCCGTGCCGCTGGGCGCTGTTCGACCACTATGGAGGCTACACGATGTAGCTCCATGCCCTAGGCCTCTGGGGGTGTTTCAAACCTGTCTAGGAGGAAAACAGTCTATCGCAAGGCGGTAGAGGTGCTGAGAGAGCAGCTAGAGGGTCTAGAGCAAGACGAAAAGCTATTAACCAGGGCAAAGCTGCTGGCGGCGCGCTATAACTTCATCCACGTCCATCAGGCTCTACGATACCTCGCCTTGCTTGGCGACGAGGCAGAACAGCTTCTAGGAACCGGTGAGGAATCGGTAATGAAGACTATCCGCGTTAACACGCTCCTCGTCGGAGTCGAGGAGCTTGCCGAGCGGCTAGCAGAGAAGGGCGTAGTGACGCGCCGCCATCCATACCTATGGTATGGGCTAGTGATCGAGGAGACGCCCTACCCAATAGGAGCTCTGCATGAGTACATGCAGGGGCTCTATACAGTCCAGGGCCCCGCATCCATGATGGTCGTACCTGCCCTCAGCCCCGAGGATGCGGAAAGGATAGCTGACATGTGTGCTGGAGCGGGCGTGAAGACTAGCCAGATAGCACAACACAACCCATCGGCTCCGATAATAGCTGCTGACGTTAACCGTAGGAAGCTACTAGCGTTGAAGAACAATATGAGCCGCCTCGCAGTACTCAACGTTGCGGCGCTCCACATGGATGCGAGACGGCTCCCAGAGCTAGGACGGTTCGGCTCAATACTCCTCGATGCCCCGTGTAGTGGTGAGGGCTTGCTGCCCTTCCAGCGCGGGCGGCGGTCCCGCAGCTTCGGCGACATAATCTCCAGGGTAGAGCTTCAGCTAGAGCTACTCGATGCGGCTCTTGACGCTTTGGAGCCCAGGGGCGTCGTAGTCTACGCCACGTGTAGCATATCAGTGGAGGAGAACGAGTATGTTGTATCTAGCCTCCTAGAGAGCAGGGGAGACTTCGAGGTAGAGGAGCCAGGCTACAGGGCGGGAAGCCCTGGGGTAGCAAGGTACCTAGGCCTAGACCTTGACCCCGCCGTGTCAAGGTGCAGGCGCTTCTTCCCGCACCGTCACTCCACGGAGGGCTTCACGATATGCAGACTGGTGAAGACGAGCTAGTAGAGTGCAGAGAGGCTACAGGGGAAATAGATAAGCTGCTAGAATGCCTTGGCGTGAACAAAAGGCTAGAGGACCTAGGGCTCCAGGTAATCTGCCGCCAGGGCCCCGGAGACGTACTAGACGTCTACGCTATGGCTAGCCCAGTAGCCGAAGCTGTGTTGTCACTGCCTCGGGGGCTGCGCTCTAGTATAACCAGCGTGGGCATACACGTGGCCAGAGCGAGGAGAGGTAGGCTTACTCCCTTCCTTGGCATGTGTTCGGTTATAGCTAGATACCGGCTGAGGCCCCGCCAGGGCTACGTAGTGGTAAAGCCCCAGGGTGAGAGGCTCTTCCTCTACGGGCGCGACGTGCTGCCCGAGTCTATTGTCTCGT
>DQVR01000069.1 GCA_015661645.1 Pyrodictium delaneyi | reverse complement strand
GTGCTCCAGGCAGCGTAGACTCTAGTAGTATCAATGTAGTCTAGCCCTATAGCCTCTACTAGCATGCGGATAGCCTCCTCTAGCCTCCGGTCCCGCTTGTACTTTACCCTTGGCAAGGCCCGGGCCGCACCACGTGCAGCGTAGCTTGTACCTCTAGAAATCGCAGACACTCCGGGAGGGTTGCCGAGCAGAGAAGCCCAGGCTGAAGAGCTACTAGAGTAGCTAGTGGCTCATTAGGCCAAAAACGGTGCCGGTGCTAGCGACGCCTCCTTCTGCGTCTCGTCTCCTCCTCTGTCACCTCGTAGGCTTTCACGCCGACACCAAGCAGCTTGCGGAACACAGCGTCGAGGAACTTTACATGGAAGCCGCGCTGGCCCACGAAGGCGCCAAACTCGTCACTCTTAACCTTTACAGCTAGATACGGGCCTTCGAAGTCGGCGTCGACGACGTGCTTGTATATCCAGCTCACAGGATGTATAGCCCGTATTATGTTCGTGAAGTCTAGGGTCAGCTCTACAGCGCGTAGTCTTAGCTCGGTATCCTGTTCAATCTTCTGTATCCTCTCGCCACCGCGGCCGACCAGCCTTCCCAGGTAGCCTTCCTTGACGAGTATCAACGCGTCTGGCACATGTTCTGCTGTTATCTCGAACTGCTTCTTAGCGTCGATGAACTCTACTACGGTTATCACGTCGGCGTCGGGCGCATATATCCTAGCAGCCTCCATTACGCGCTTCTCGACCTCGTTGAGCGGCCGGTTCCTCATCCTCATCTCTATCAGCAGCCTTATGCCGCGGCGCGCACCGGGCCGCACTATATCCTTCAGCCCCAGGTCTACCACCTTGGCGTTCTCCTCGCCTATCAGTACTTCCCGCATTACAGTGGCGCCGTCGCGCTCCACGTTGTGTGGCTTCTGGAACACCGGGTCGCCCGCTATGATGAACTTGCTGTTACGGCCGATCCTCATCAGTATCTCTACGCTGCTCTCCGGCGGTATGTTCTGGGAGTCGTCGAGGAAGATTATCGAGTCGTCGAACGTTCTGCCGCGGAGGTAGTGTGTATCAGCGAACATTATCCTGCCTTCGTCTATAAGCTTTTTAACCTCCTTCCAATCGATGAAGCCTGCCAGTATGTCGCGTAAGTAGGCCGACACTATGTCGTAGTACTGCTGGCCGAGCTCCTGCGCGGTGAGTTCGCGGCCCGTGACGACGTCTACAACTGGCCTCGATATAATGAGCCTTTTGTACTTGCCCTCGAGCACAGCATCGATGCCGTAGAGTACGCTGAAGAGGCTCTTACCGCTACCGGTTGGGCCGAAGAGGCCTATTATCTCGTACTCGTCGCTGGTTAGAGCTTCGAGCATTTCTTCCTGGCCAGGGCTCATGGGCTTAAGCTTCTCCAGCAGTGCCCCCATTATTCTCCCACCTCGTCAGCCCCTTCACGGCATCGTATCCATCTAGACTAGTGTGGGGCAGCCAAACAAGCCCTTATCAATCTTCTAGACCCTGCTGTAAGGCTCTACCCGCTGGGGGATACGGGCTGGCGGCGCGGGGTAGAGAGGTGGACTGGTGGGAGGCCAAAATAGAGGCTTGGGAGAGGCTCTGGGAGGATCTCAGGATAGGCTACCTGGACGACGACATCCTGGACGTGCTGGTAGAGATATTCCTGCGGCCCGGTAGCTATTCTAAGAGCAGCTGCTCGGGCAGGATAACAGTTATAGACGCCAAGTACCCCTGGGCCAAGGACGACACAATGACGGTATTCAAGAAGCACAGTATTGTGGATTATGATGAAATAGATAGGGTGCTCTCGAGGCCCTGGGTGCACCGCCTCTGGCTAAGCGTACAGGGGCCGATATACCACGTGTACGTGGAGAACCTCTCCGAGGCCGAGGAGATACTAGCAGCAGCGCGCGAAGCCGGGTTCAAGCACAGCGGGGTAATGGTCCTAGGCGAGACGCCCCTAGTAGAGCTCCGCACTGGAGTGCGTGCAGACGTACTGCTAGCTGACGAAGAACGCCTACTCGTGGAGGGCGAGGCGCTGCGCCGCATAGTCAACGTGGCCAATGACGTACTACGGCAGGCTAAGGAGAGGAATCGGAGGCTGCTAGAGGCCCTGCGTAAGAGGAGACCATCCGAGCTATGGGGGCCGGCAGAGGAGAAGGCTCGACAGCTAGGCCTTCTAGGCTAGCACGCGACGCAACCCTACAAGTCTAGCTGACTCTTCTTTAACCTCCAATCTTATCAATAATGCATGGAACGGGGTGTGTATCCGCATTGAGCGCAGAAATTCCACCTGAGGAGCTACGTATCTCGGACGTGATGACAGTTAATGTGATCACGTCTCGGCCCGACGAGACAGTAGTCGACGCAGCCCGTAAAATGGCTGAGAACGACGTGGGCAGTGTAGTCGTAGTAGACGATAAGGGCACCATAATCGGGATAGTGACTGAAGGCGATATCGTGCGCCGCGTGGTAGCCCGCGGCCTTGACCCCTCTAAGACGCTAGTAGGCGACATAATGACGCGAAACCCCGTTACCATATACGAGGACGCGACACTTGCAGCAGCAGCAGAGTACATGAGAGAGAAGGGTATAGGCCATCTACCCGTAGTAAATGAGCACGGCAGGCTTGTAGGCATAATATCACGTAGCGATATAGTCCGTCTGGCACCGGGCCTTATCGAGGTACTCTACCTACGTAGAGGCGGAGGACGGGCCCAGGAGTAGGCAGTACAGAGATGGTAGCTGGCCCTTGTTGCTTGCAGCGGCATATGCTACGGAAGAGATTTTACTCGAACAAT
The DNA here is from genome assembly GCA_015661645.1 of Pyrodictium delaneyi. Lineage (GTDB taxonomy): Archaea > Thermoproteota > Thermoprotei_A > Sulfolobales > Pyrodictiaceae > Pyrodictium > Pyrodictium delaneyi_A. The sequence continues at coordinate 10,895 of DQVR01000069.1, read as the reverse complement.
AACTATTCAAATAACTATGGTGTTGGGCCTGAATACTCGTATAGTGGATATATTCTCACCGCGGTATCCATACGTACTCCCCGACACTAGCTTCGGAGAGCTGCGCCGTATAGTGAGAGAGCAGCGCATCAGAATGATACCTGTGGTGACCGATGAGAGAACCATGAAGCTTCTAGGCATAATACGTAGAGGAGCCTTACTTCTCGCAACTGGCACCAAGGTCGAGATAACGGCAAAGGATCTGCTAGAAGATCCGGTAGCCACGCTACTACCCTCCGCCAGTATAGTTGAGGCGGCACGCCAAATGCTCCGTGCCGATGAGTGGTATGCGCCAGTTACCGATGAAGAGAGGCGACTCCTAGGAGTGCTTGGCCTGGAAGACATAATACGCTATATACTGGAAAAACACATAGACATGATAGAAAGGCCGGTTTCCGACGTGATGGAGACTAAGATAGTCTACGTTGAACCTGACACACCGATATACAAGGTATGGCAGATGATGCTCTCTCGCCGCCTAGCAGCCCTACCAGTGATAAGGAATGGGAAGATAATCGGCGTGATCGCTGAGCACGACTTGATAACTCATGGCTTCACGCGCCCTGATCTCGAGTCCTCCCCTGGGCACCGTAGAGGCCCTACAGTAGGAGAAGTAATGTCTACTCCTGCCGTGACTATCGAGCCCGATACACCACTCTCGGAGGCGGCAAGACTCATTGTTGAACGGGATATAGGGAGGGTATACGTAGCTGATGATAGTGGGATTTTGCAGGGAGTTGTGGACCGTAGTGATGTAGTGGCAGCCTGGCTTAAAGCTATTGGTATCAGACCATTTTGACATCGAATTTATTATCCGCTATAGATGTGTCTAAGATATGGGGAACGGGCTAAAACACTATGGATATATACCCTGGCCTCTAAGTTTTATGTCAGGTTTGTGTACGTAATGTATGCGAGCTGGCTCAATACCAGCACGTGTGCCGTGGGGTGATGTATTGGTATGAGGATGGCGCCAGCAATACCGCCTAGAAGACCAGAGGGTATAAGGTGGCTCAGAAGCGATGGTACACCGAACTTCAGCGACCGTATACACCGGAGTGAGGGCGACGCTAAGATACTTGCCAAGCGCCCGGTATACACGACCACTAGGACTACTACCATACTCGGTCTCGCTGAGGATATGAGCCGGTACAATGTGAGGGCCATGCCGGTAGTTGTGCCGAGCCAGGACAAGCTAGAAGGTATAGTGACGGCGACGGATCTCGTGAGCTACCTAGGCGGGGGCGAGCTATATAATATAGTCGTCAACCGGCACAAGGGAAACATTTACTCCGCCCTCCTTAAGGAACACGTATCATCCATAATGAATCCGAATCCAGTCTATGTGACTGTCGCGGAGAAGCTTCCCAAGATACTGGAGATAATGGTGACTAAGAACGTTGGCGTTGTGCCGGTAGTATTCGAGGATGGAACCCTATGGGGTATAATAACAGAGCACGACATAGTGGAGCACCTGGCTGAGAAGACCGTCGGCCGTAAAGTCTCAGAAGTAATGACTAGCAATGTGATAACAATAGATGCCAGTGCCACCATAAAGGAAGCTGCAGAGATGATGATAAAGTATGGCGTGAGACGCCTACCGATAATAGAGGACAACGCTATCTGGGGTATGATAACTGCCAAGGACATAGTAAGGTTCTTCGGAAGCCATGACGTCTTCAGATTCACCGAGACAGACAGCATGGAGGAGGCGCTAAAAGCTCCTGTAAAGCTAGTCGGCCTAAGCGGCTACGTAACCATAGACTCTGACGCCGACGTAGGCGAGGCAGCCACGCTCATGAAGGAGAAGGGTGTAAGCAGCCTACTCGTTGTAAAGGATGGGCGGCTTGTAGGCATTATTACCGAAAGGGATGTGCTCTACGCACTGGCAACGTCGCCGCTGTCGTAGGCCCCCTACACATGCTGGCTGTTATCCTAATAGCCACCCAGGTAGTACTAGAGACTACTCTTCCAGTGTTCTTACCTTTTTCCACGTCGTGGTGTTAAGGTTTGAATCTCTTCACGTACATGTAGAGGGATGAACTGGACATGAAGTATCCGCGTATAGAAGAGTACATGTCTTCGCCAGTAGTAGTGGTTAGCCCGAACGATAGCCTCGCTCGCGCCAGGAGGCTCATGATAAGGTACCGTATAGGCAGGCTAGTCATAATTGATGAGCAGGATAGGCCTATAGGCATGGTAACTAAGTCTGATTTCCTCCGCCTAGCCTCGGGGCAGCTCACTCGTCGCCCTCTAGAGGCCATAACAGTAAAGGAGATCATGAGCGATAATCTTGTTGTTGTAAGGTCAGATCGGTCGCTAAGGGAAGCTGCGAGGCTAATGCTGCAGCACAATATAGGCGGGTTACCGGTGGTTAACGAAAGCGGTAGACTAGTTGGAATTATAACTAAGACTGATATTGTAAGGGCTTATGCAGAGAAGCTACGCGGAAAGTACAGAGTCAAGGAGTACATGTATAGCGACGTACCCCAAGCGTCGCCTAGCCATAGCGTGGCTTATGTAGTAGAGCTGCTAGAGAATCACCCATCTCGCCGCGTACTAGTCGTTGACGGGAACGAGCTCGTAGGCATAGTAGCGCCGAGTGACATAGCCTTCATAAACTATATGCCGGGCATTGCTAAGGGTAAGAAGACATCCAGAAGGTTTGCCGAGCTCCCGAAGGGGCGTATAGGGCCTGTCTACGAGTACTTGCTCCCGACAGCTCAAGACATAATGACTCCCGATCCTATAACCGTTGGCCCCGACGAGGACCTAGCAACAGCGGCACAGCTGATGATAAGGCATGGGTTTAGCTCGGTCCCAGTGGTTGATAATGGAACCCCTCTGGGGGTCGTGGTTAAGCATAATATTCTGAGGGCGATATCAGAGACGTAACTATGGGTGTCCTTAGGACCGCGAAGCCAAGGAAACCCGGAAAGGGGGTGTGGACGCCATGGTTGTGGCGAGAAAGGCTCGGGACATAATGCAGACAGACTACCCGGCTGTAGATAAGGATGAGACGCTGGAGCATGCTGTACGCGTTATGAGAAAATATGATAGCGACCGTGTATTGGCCTTCGAGGACGAGAAGCTTGTAGGAATAATGACTAAAAAGGATATAATGGTTAAGCTAGCTACGCTCCGTACCCGCAACGTAGCCGTCGGAAGGATGCATGTATCGAGCTTCATGACTCCTGACCCGAAGACCGTAGAGCCCGACGTCGACGCGGCGGTAGTAGCTCAGCGCATGATAGACGAGAATGTGGGAAGCCTCCCAGTAGTTGAAGACGAGAAGGTAGTCGGCCTGGTGACGCGCTGGGAGGTAGCGAACCTAGTCGAGGAGATAGGTGCAGACGTGAAGGCAGTAGACGTAATGGTTACGGTACCCGAGGCGCTAAGGACAACTAACAAGGTGCTGCATGCTAGGCAGCTCCTGCTACGCTACAATGTGCTCTTCCTACCAGTGCTTGACGAGGAGGGCCGGTTAGTAGGCTACATAACTGCCGACGAGATTGCTGACGCCTTCCTAGCATTCCACGACATAGTGCCAGAAAAGTATCGTAAGGAACGTATAGAGCACCTCCTAGTGGATGACATAATGAGGCTACGTCCACCGACGGTATCGCCGGACAGTAGTGTAGCTGAGGCCCTAGAGAAGATGAAGGCAAAGAAATCGAAGGGCGCAGTAGTGGTTCACGAAGACAGGCTAGTAGGCATAATAACCCTAAACGAGCTGGTCAAGCTCGTCGCGATGAGGGGACAGTAGCCCCTTAGGGACGGCGCTAGGTAGACCCTAGGGGCTGTGTCTTTATTCTGTATGCTGGTGCCTATGCCGGGTTGGGCGTATAAGAGGGGCTCCTGGCTTAACTTTAGTTCTTCGGGCTTGTTGAGGGAGTGAAGGAGGCGGCGCTACCCCTTGTCGTCAAGGCTGGAAGTACGGCTGAGAGCTGCCAGGTTCATAGTGGACTCTATGCTGGGGAGCCTGGCTAGATGGCTAAGGATGATAGGCTGTGACACAATATACGCTAAGGGGTGGCATGACTCGCGGATAGTCGAGGAGGCGGAGAGCTCTCGCCGAATAATAGTCACGAGGGATCGTGGCCTACTCAATAGGGCCAGGCGCCGCGGCCTTGACGCTGTGCTCGTGAACGATGATGTTGCCAGAGCTTTGGCTGTCCTCAGTCTCCGGTATGGCATACCTCTCGAGATAATACCGGAACGGAGCCGCTGCCCGGTCTGTAATAGCCCGCTCCGCAGCGCCTCGAAGGATGAGGTCAAGGGCAGAGTGCCGCCTAGGGTCTACGAGGCCTACGACGAGTTCTGGGTATGCACGGGCTGCAGCCAGGTGTACTGGCGCGGGGGCCACTGGAGGGGTATAGAGGAGACCCTCCGTGAGGCCCGCCAGTGGGCCGAGAAGCTCCGCTCTAAGAGGCGGCGGTGAGCGATCGAGGGCCTCAGCACCAGGAGAGACTCAGCCGCGTCTGCAGTCGGCATCCCGCCGCTAAGGCTAGAGCAGTGTCGGCGCCGGTTTATTAGCTAGCTGCGGCCCCTGGTGTAAGAGTGGGCGGGCCTGGCGTTCCCTGTAGCGGCTCCAGGCTCTAAAGGCCGCTGCGGCCCTTAGGTAGTGGTTTTGAGGCGCCTCTGTAAGGCTCTGTGTGTCCGGTATTTGCTCCGTGGTGTGCGGGGAGAAGCCCTCTAGACGGTAGGATGGTAGCCCCTGGAGTGTGGAGCGATATGTCGGACATACTCAATGCTACTGTGGCGTTCTTTTCCAATTATGGCACGATAATGGGCGCATTCTTCATAGCGCTTGTGAGCAACGCTATACCCTATATGACGGTCCCCTACCTAATAATCATTGCCGGATACGGTGCAGCGCTCACGAATACCCTTGACAAGCTGCTGGTTGCTATAGCGGGTGGTGTCGGCGCGGGCCTGGGCAAGGTGGTGGTCTACCTGCTGGGCCGTGGTGTGCACAGCATACTGCCCGAGCATACTAGGGAGAACGTGGAATTGTTCGCAAAGGCCTTTCGCCGCGGTGTGTTCATCGCGGTCTTCTTGTTCGCCGCGCTCCCCCTGCCCGACGATATACTCTACATACCCGTGGGCATGACGGGCTATAGCCCGGTACTCTTCTTCATTGCAGTGACGCTCGGCAAGATAGTGATAACCTCTCTCGCGGTGCTCTTCGGCGACGTAGTAGCGTCGCTAGTAGGCTCTGAGCAGGGCGGCTTCGACCCTAGGGTTGTAGCCGGCCTGGTCATAGGCAGCATAATAGTCACCATCATAGTGGCTAGGATGAACTGGAAGCGTATCATAGAAGTCTACAACGAAGAGGGCCCTGTCCTCGCCTTCATAGAGATGATAAAGCAGGTATTCTTGGCTATGCTTCCCTCCTCTGTAGCCAAGAAGGTTGAGAGCAAGATAGATAATCTAATAAATAGTCTAGTAAGAGCGCTACGGAGCCGATAACCAGTGCCGTAGGGGCCAAGGAGGAGGGTATACTTCTCTCTTTTGTCTTGTCTTGGGGCCCTGCAGTGGAAATGCCTGCATCTATGCCAGTAGCTTGTACCTGCTCCATAGCTGCTGGCGCGGCTACTGGCATAACGTTGGCTTTAGGTGGTTCTCCCGGGTTTGGCTCGGGGTTTAGAAGGTGTAGGGGGTCCACAATGGTGTCCGCTTGGCTGCTCCTGTGAGCTGTCTGCTCGTGGCCAGGGGTAGTGTTGGCGCTACTAATAGTGTCTCCTTCAAGGGGTGGGCTTCTAGCCAGCTCCGGGGATGTGACATGCAGTACAGCTCTGCAGCTAGCCGTGTCTACTACTAGTTCTAGCCCGGTGTTGAGCGGCAGCACTGTTGCCGTATAGGCTCTCAAACATGTATCATTGAGCTGCTCTACTTGGAGCGGGATAATGTAGGCGTGCACCTCGCTGGGCTTTGCCTCGACGTGCACAGCGGCGCTGGTGTCTAGGCATATGGTTATGGTTGCCCGGTAGCCGGTGGCTACGCCGGGCAGGGGTTCAACTAGCTCGGCAGTGGCTACGGCTTGTAGGCTGCAGGTGGAGTTGACTATGCTTACTGCGACCGGGGCTAGCGCGTAGAGAAGTATAGCAAGATGTAGTACAGTGGTTGTTGTCATAGCGGCTCTTCCTTCGCGTCCCGGTAAGAGTACAGGTAAAGCGGCCCAGCGATATACTATAAGTGCTGTATCGCGGCGAGCTGCTCTAGTACTCGGCGTAGACTCTCCCGGGCCTCCTGGAGGGATATATGGAGCCCGGCAGCGATGTCGCTCATGGTCTTGCCCTGGAGCACCCGCGCGGCCACGATCCAGCGGTCCTTCTCCTCGAAGGGCTCCCGGAGCCCGCCGCTGGTTAGCACGTGGTTGACCAGTAGTAGCCACAGCACGTCGAGTACAGCCTCTACGTCTAGCTGGCCCTCGAGGGCCCGGCTTAGGCGGTGCTGCTGTTCCTCGGTGAGGCCTGCTAGCGGTTGCTGGGCTAGCTCCGGGGCGCCCTCGAGGACGGCTGTGTAGGCCTCGGCTGTGAGGCCCCGGTAGAGACTGTGCCCGGCTAGAAGCAGCTTCCGCAGTGTATCCCGTGCAGCGGTTAGAACTACCTCCTCGCCGAGGCCGGATAGGGGCTTAGCTACGGCTATGTTGTGCTCTCCGGTTGCCTTGCTGGGCAGCGGCGACACGTAGACCACGTAGAAGCAGTTGCGGCGCCAGAAGCCGAGCACATCTGGCTGCCCAAAGACGGCACCAAGCCAGTCCAGCTCCATGCCGCGAGCCTGTTCCTCCACGTGGCGTAGTAGGCGGGTGCCTAGCCCGCGGCGCTGTAGCCCGGGGTGCACAGCTATCCTAACCACACGCATGCCCCGGGTCCTATTGGCGCTTGGCGACGCTTGAGCCAGGAGGTCTGGCATTATCCGGGCCTCGTAGGCGGTACCCCAGTCCTCCAGGGAGGCATCCGCGACGGCCACGGGCGTGCCGTCGGCTAGGAGCGCGTAGAGACGGTGGTGCGGCGCATCCAGAATGAGTGCTAGGTCGTCCGGCTCGTTTCGGTAGTGGGCCTGTACCAGTATCCCGTAGATCCTTGACAATAGCGTGTAGTCGTCTGCTAGCCTTACCCGGTCCAGCTCGAGAGCCTCGAGCCTCCCCGGGGGCCAGCGCGGCGGCGGGGGAACCTCGGCCCGGAGCACGAACGTCTCGTAGAGCCATTCCTCCAGGGGGTCACCCGGCGGGTAGCGGACCGGGTACTCTAGGCCTACCACGAGCCGGGGCTCCGGCAGTATAGCCTCCACAATCTTCGCGAGTACCCGGCCACTCCCCTCATAGCCGTGTATCGTCGTGGCTGCTAGCAGCCTGGGGCTGCGGGATGCGAGGCGCCTCAGCCTCATAGGCCCGAGCGCAGCGGCCTCGTCCACTATGGTGAAGGCGCCCGGCTCCACGCGGTCCGGCGTGTGGTAGCGGAAGTGGAACCAGGGCCCAGCGACGCCGAGCACGAGGCCGCCACGCTCTATGGTCCAGTAGCGTACCCCGAGCCTAGCAAGCGCCGCGTCGAGTACCCGGAAGAATCCCTGCACGCTTCCGGGGCTCGGCGCTGTGACGGGGACGAAGCCGACCATGTGGCTAGCCGCGAGGTAGGCTGCTACCAGGCCTAGTAGCCCCGACTTGCCCCGGCCACGGTCCCCGGTGACGAGCACGCTGCGCCCTCTCCTACGGATGTGGAGGACTATCTCGTCAAGCGCGCGGGCCTGGTCGAGAGTGGCGGCCGCCTCTAGGAGGCGGCGGTGGACCGGGCTACGGGCCCGGTAGCCCTCGGGGCCCGGCGGCGCCTGGGCCCGGCCCGACGGTAGCGCCTGCCGGTACACGATGCCAGCGTCGTAGTCGGCCCAGAACAGCGCCCTCGCGGTGCCTAGCCTGTTGACCAGGTAGCGGCGATAGGCGCCTATACTCTCGTCTCCGCCGGGCCTCCACTCCCCCAGAGGCGGTACAGCCAGTGCTACTACGCCGCCGCCACGCACGGTCTCAGCAGCAGCGGCCAGCAGGTTGGGCCGTAGGAGCCGCGGCACGACGAGGACTACAGAGCTGTTCTCGGTCCCGAGCAGCCGGTCTATTGCGCCTAGGCTCTCGAGCCTGCTGCAGTCGCCCCGGAGAGGCTTCCGGGCCTCGTGGGGCGCGACGCAGAGCACGTCGCCGTACACGTCGCGGAGGATGCGTGCTAGTAGGCTCCCCGCGTAGACCGGTGAGACGGAGTGGAGCACCACCAGGCCACGGTACCCGCCGGTGGCCTGTAGCTCCTCTAGCCAGCTCCGGAGCACGGCAGTGATACCGGCCACTGCCCTCTGCCCCAGGGGGCCGTGGAGGGCTCTCGGCATAATAGCCTCGGCTCGTGCTCTCCTAGCGTGAGGAGGTGGCGCTGCTATGCGGGTCGAGCTAGAGGAGTTCTTCAATCTCCTCAAGAGGCTCTCCGACGCCTTCGGTGTGTCGGGCTACGAGGACGAGGTAAGAGGCATAGTCATAGACGAGCTGCGCGAGGCGGCCGACGAGCTACGCGTCGACAAGCTCGGCAACGTCATAGCGGTGAAGAAGGGCGAGCGCGGCGGCATTAAGGTCCTCTGGGATAGCCACATGGACGAGATAGGCTTCTTCGTTAAGAGCATCGATGACCGGGGCTTTATCTACCTCTCCCCGGTCGGCGGCTGGAGCGAGCGCGTACTGCCCGGCCAGAGGGTCCGAATACTCACCGACGACGGCCGCATAGTCCGCGGCGTCATAGGGATAAAGCCGCCGCACCTAATGAAACCCGAGGAGAGGAACCAGGTAGTCCCGCTAGACAAGCTCTTCGTCGACATAGGCGCGTCGAGCCGCGAGGAGGTCGAGCGCGCCGGGATCCGGGTCGGCAGCCCGGTGGACCTGGACCGCGAGGCTATAATGCTGCTGGGCGACCGGGTGACAGGCAAGGCCTTCGACGACAGGGTAGGTGTAGCCGTGCTTATAAAGGCGTTCAAGGAGATAGACGGGTTCGAGCCCACGGTGTACCTGGTGGTCGCTGTCCAGGAGGAGGTCGGGCTGAAAGGCGCCCGCGTCGCAGCCCAGCAGATCGGCCCTGACGCCGCGATAGCGGTGGACGTGACAACGGCTAACGACATGCCAGGCGTGGAGCCGAAGGACCAGGTAGCCAGGCTCGGCGGCGGCCCAGTGATCAAGGTGGCTGACGGCAGGAACGCCTCCGGGCTGATAGCCCACCCGAAGATGCTCCGCCTGCTCATAGAGGCGGCGCGGAGCGAGGGTATATCCCACCAGCTCAGCATACTGCCTGGAGGCACTACTGACGCAACAGCGATAGCCCTTACCGGTGAGGGTGTGCCGAGCGCTGTGGTGGCAGTGCCTACGCGGTACATACACAGCCCTGTAGAGCTGCTAAGCCTAAGCGACGCCGTCAACGCCGCCCGGCTAGTCATGGCGGCAACCCGGCGCATGACCCGGGAGTGGTACGAGTGCGAGATACTCTGGGGCGCCCGGCTCAAGGCCTAGCCCCGCGGAGCCGGCGCCACCACGCGTAGCGCCTGGCTGGTTTCCGTGCAGCCGGAGGTCACCTCTAGTAGGAGGCAGAGCCGGTCATGGAGACAGGTGTCGAGGAGAAGCTCCGGGAGCTGCGCGAACTCCGCCGCCGCGCCATGGAGGGCGGCGGGCCCGATAAGGTGAGGAGGCAGCGCGAGAAGGGCAAGCTGCTAGCCCGCGAGCGGATAGAGGCGCTACTCGACCACGGCAGCTTCCAGGAGATAGGCTGGCTAGTGACTACGCGTAGCAGCCTCTTCGGCCTCGATAAGAGCCGGGTGCCAGGCGACGGCGTAGTAGCGGGCTTCGGCCGGGTCAACGGCCGTCCAGTCTACGTGTTCGCCCAGGATTTCACGGTGATGGGTGGTAGTATAGGCGAGATGCACGCCGAGAAAATAGTGCGCACCATAGAGCTAGCGGTGAAGAGCGGCGTCCCTGTCATAGGTATGTGGGACTCCGGCGGCGCTCGTATCCAGGAGGGTGTCGCCGCGCTCCACGGCGTCGGCCGGATACTCAACGCGATTATACAGGCTAGCGGTGTAATCCCCCAGATATCGCTCGTCCTCGGCCCCTCGGCGGGCGGTGCAGCCTACGCCCCAGCCCTCATGGACTTCACGGTGGTCGTCGACCGGGTAACCTACATGTTCATAACCGGGCCCGACGTCGTGCGGGAGGTCACCGGCGAGGATGTAGACTTCGAGGAGCTAGGCGGTGCGCGAGTGCACAGCGAGCGGAGCGGGGTCGCACACTTCCGCGCCTCTAGCGAAGAGGAGGCCTTCGAGACCGTCCGGCGCCTCCTCAGCTACCTGCCCGACAACAACGAGGCGCCTCTCCCCATAGAGGACACCGGGGACCCGGTGGACCGTCAGGACCCGGAACTCGACGCCATCATACCTCCGGACCCGATGAAGCCCTACGACGTGAGAGAGGTGCTGGAGCGTGTATTCGACGCTGGTAGCCTGTTTGAAGTTCAGAGCGAGTGGGGCACAAGCATAGTGACTGCATTCGCCCGGCTCGGCGGCATACCAGTCTGTGTGGTGGCTAGCCAGCCCCTTGTTATGAGCGGCGCGATAGACATAGACGCGTCGTGCAAGGCAGCCCGCTTTGTGAGGTTCTGCGACGCCTTCAACCTCCCCGTGATGACGTTCGTAGACGTGCCCGGCTACATGCCGGGGACGAGCCAGGAGCACGGCGGCATAATAAGACATGGCGCTAAGATGCTCTACGCGTATGCGGAGGCCACGGTGCCGAAGATAACCGTGGTCCTCCGGAAGGCATACGGCGGCGCCTATATATCCAT
>DQVR01000107.1 GCA_015661645.1 Pyrodictium delaneyi | reverse complement strand
TCGGTAGCGCTACGTCGTCGACAGTCATCGTGAAGCCTCTCTTCTCTATGAACCTTATGAACATCTTGAACATGTTGTCGTATACGAAGCGCGCATAGTCGGTACCGTACTCCTTTATGAGCCAATGCATCATGTTTCTCGGCTGCTCGGCACCTATCGCTTTCTTGTCAAGGACGCCCGTCAGCAGCTCACCCTTCTTTATGGTTATGAACGAGTCGTTCCAGCACCACTCGTCCTCACAGAGGAATATACCCGCGGCTACACGGGCCTTTCCACGGAAGTTGAACTCCTTAGGGAGGAAGAGGCTTACTAGCTGCTTACCGGTCCAGCGCTTCTTAGGCGATAGGATGGCCGGCTCCGGTATTTCGCCGCGATAGCCTGCAGCGGAAAGCAGGTCTACTACGTCCTCCTGCGAGAGCAGTGTTGCCTTGCTGGTGAGTAGATAGGCACCGCTTATGTAGTCTTGTAGGCCGCCTATAATGGGGCCGCCGTAGCGCGGGGAGAGTATGTGGTACTGTACTAGCATTAGCTCGCGTGCTTCCGCCTGCGCCTCCTCTGTGCGTGGTACGTGTAGGTTCATCTCGTCGCCGTCAAAGTCAGCGTTGTACGGCGGGCATACAAGTAGGTTAAGGCGGAACGTCTTACCCGGCAGCACTTTGACTACGTGTGCCATTATCGACATGCGGTGAAGGCTTGGCTGCCGGTTGAATAGTACTACATCGCCGTCGCGTAGGTGCCTCTCAACGTACCAGCCTGGTTCTAGCATCTCTGCTATACGCTTGCGGTCTGCGTAGCGTAGGTCTATCTTACGCCCGTCCTTGGTTATAACATAGTTAGCACCGGGCCAGCGCTCGGGGCCGTTGAGCACGTAGCGGCGCATTTCTTCTATGTTCCAGGGGGTTACGGGCACTCTCACGGAGAGCGTCTTAGCTATGTCTACGGGCACTCCTACCTCGTTAATGCTTATGTTGGGATCTGGCGATATGACTGTACGAGCTGAGTAGTCTACACGCTTACCGCTAAGGTTGCCGCGGAAGCGGCCCTCCTTACCCTTTAGCCTCTGAGCGATACCTTTCAGTGGGCGCCCGCCACGGTGCCTGGCAACAGGTATGCGTGGGAGCTCGTTGTCGATGTAGGTCGCCACGTGGTATTGGAGTAGGAGCCAGTGCTCGTCTATGAGCGCTTGTGGAGCGCCACTCTCCAGCAGCTCGCGTAGCCTCTCGTTTGTACGGACAATGTCCGCGAGCTTGTGAGTTAGGTCGTCCTCAGCCCTTATGCCAGTCTCTAGTACTATTGACGGGCGGACATGTATTGGAGGCACGGGCAGTACTGTTAGGACCATCCACTCTGGCCTTGCCTCCTCCGGGTCTAGGCCTAGGAGCCGTGCATCGTCGTTGGTTATCCTCTCTAGACGCGTCCTTACCTCGAGCGGGTTCATCTGTACACGGCCTTCGGGGCGCTCCTCAAAGAAGTTATAGGGCTTCTCTAGCACCACCTTGTACTGGCGTTCGCCGCAGTGTGGGCACTCCGTAACCTTGGCGGCCTTCTTCTTGACTACTGTTACTAGCAGCTTTGCTAGGAGAGGCCAGCGCTTCTCCAGCCTCTCGAGTAGCCGGAGGTAGCGCTGTATCTCGTTCTCTGGTAGCAGTATACGTCCACATCTCCTGCATGTAGCCCGAAGGACGTCATGTATCTGCTTAGCAAATCCCACGTGTATGACTGGGCGTGCTAGCTCTATATGGCCAAAGTGGCCTGGACAATGCTTTGCGTCATTGCCGCAAGTGAGGCATACCTGGCCTGGCGCGATAGCACCTAGCCTAGGGTCCATTAAGCCACCCTGTATGGGGCGGCCGTCCTCGTCGTAGAGCTCACTGGTAACTATGGCTGTGACTGACATGCGGCGTATCTCGTCTGGGGAGAGTATACCGAACTTTATCTCCTTAACTATCTTCTCCTCAAGCACCATTGCTACTCACCTTGAGGTCTCCACTCGTGCTTAGGCGCGAGGCGGAGCCTGGGCATTACACACATGCTCATCATCTCCTGGAGGAGGAGCTTGAAGGCATATGGCACCGTGACAGCCGAGATCTTGCCGCGGTCACCGTGCACCGGGCATATGTACTTCCTCTTGTTGCGGTCGAACCACGCTATGTGGCCACACTTCTCGCAGACGTACATCACGTAGCGGTCACTGCTCTCTAACATACGCTCGCGTAGCAGCATAGCCGCGCCATGGCCTATGAGGCAGTCGCGCTCCATCTCACCGAACCTTAGACCACCCTCGCGCGCACGGCCCTCGGTAGGCTGCCTCGTCAACACCTGCACGGGGCCCCTAGCGCGTGCATGCATCTTGTCTGCCACCATGTGGTGTAGCTTCTGGTAGTATACTACGCCCACGAGTATCGGGTTGCGGAGCAGCTCTCCGGTACGACCATCATACATGAGCTCGGTACCGTCGGGCGCGTAGCCCGCCTTCAGCAGCTCTATCTTGAGGTTCTCGACAGGCTCCTTAGCGAACGGTGTACCGTCGACTAAGCGCCCGTGCACCGCCGCGTACTTACCCGCTATAGCCTCGAAGAGCTGGCCCAAGGTCATTCGCGACGGGAATGCGTGCGGGTTGATTATAAGGTCAGGTGATATACCGTCCTCGGTGAACGGCATGTCGTACTGTGGAATTAGCATACCTATTACGCCCTTCTGGCCGTGGCGCGACGCGAACTTGTCGCCTAGCTCTGGTATACGCTGGTCACGGACACGCACCTTGATGAGCTTGAAGCCCTCTATGTTCTCTGTTAGTATCACTGTGTCCACAAAGCCCTTTTCACCGTGCCTCATTGTCACTGATGTGTCACGGCGTCTGACAGACACTGTACCGAACTCGCGGTACTCCTCCATGAATCTTGGCGGGCTGGTTTTACCTATCAACACCTCGCCGCCAGACACTTCTACCTCTGGGCTTATAATGCCATCTGCGTCAAGCTTACGGTACATCTCTGGCGGCTTAGAGCCCTCTACGTTGGCTTCAGGTTTCTCTATCTTGTCGCTGAGGCCGCCAGCGTAGCGGCGCTCTTCCGTGGCGTAGAGGCGGAAGAAGGTAGAGCGTGCAAGGCCACGCTCTATTGACGACTTGTTCATGATTATAGCGTCCTCGATGTTGTAGCCAGTGAACGACATTACTGCTACTACCATGTTCTGCCCAGCTGGACGGTCGTTGAAGCCTATCACGTCCAGCGTACGTGTCTGCACTAGCGGCTTCTCGGGGTAGTGTAGCAAGTGGGCGCGAGTGTCTACACGTATCTGGTAGTTAGCGGCGTAGAGGCCTAGTGCCTGCTTGGCCATTGCCGCCTGGTAGGTGTTACGTGGCGACTGGTTGTGCTCGGCATAGGGTATAGTGCTCGCTGTTACACCCATTATTGCTGCAGGCCATATCTCCATGTGGGTGTGCTCTGGTGTTATATCCTCTGGGTTGAGCGCTATGTAGCTGTTCTCTTCCTCCTCGGCATCCAGTAGCTCTACTATACCGTTGCGTAGGAGATCCGTGAACTTCCACTCGCCTCTGCGCAGCTTTTCGGCATGCTCTGGGCTGTATACTAGCTTTCCATTTTCGACTACAAAGACTGGGCGTAGTATGCGGCCCTGGTCTGTGTTTATGTATACCTCGTTGATGTGCTCGGTCTTGTATACGGAGACGTTAACATCTGGAGATATCTTACCACTGCGTCTTAGCTTACGTATCTCCTGGGCTAGTGTCTCGCCGTCTGGGTGGTAGCCGATGAGCTTGCCGTTGAGAAACACTTTACTCCACTGTTGCAGCTCTGGCGGGTAGTATCCTACCTTGCGCACTTCATCGAATATCTCTACCGCGTCGCGCACACCCATATCGTTGAGTATTTTCTCTACCTCTTCCTCGCTTACACCGGGAGACACATAAGACATCAGCGAGAGGTTCTTGACGAGACCACAATTGGGGCCTTCAGGAGTCTCAAATGGACAAATCTTACCCCACTGCGTGCCATGGACATCACGTGCCTCAAAGTGTGGCTGGCTACGACTCAGCTGCGAGACCACGCGGCGAAGGTGGCTCAACATTGATAGCCAGTTTGTACGGTCTAGTATCTGGCTTACGCCTGTGCGCTGGCCAGGCCAGTTACCCGTCGCGAGCGCCTCGCGGAGGCGGTTAGTTATTATGTCAGAGCGGATCACCATGCGGACGCTCACATGCCTGCCACGGGCACGTAGCTTCTCCAGCTGCTGTCTCACATCGTAGGCCAGAGCCCTCATAGCAATACGGAACACCATAGCGATGAGATCGCCTGCTAGTAGTACACGCTTGTTAGCATAATGGTCCTTGTCGTCCTCACCACGGCGTCCAAGCACGTACTCGAGTAGCTTTGCGGCCATCTGGCCGAGGAAGAGCGCCTTCTGCCGACGGGTCTCCGGCTTCGTACCTATATGAGGTAGCAGTATGTAGTCGAGGACCCTCTCGGCTACACGTATACGCTGCTCGCGCGGCTTACCGATACCCTCGCGGAACCTACTACCTATGAAGTCTAGTGCATCTTCTACAGTGTTTATCGCACGTGCTTGCTCTAGGGAAGGTATGAGCATCTGCTGTATCTGGGGGTCAGGGCTTATTGCTAGGACTATGTCACGGTCGCTCTCAAGGCCTAGGGCACGCATGAGAATTATGAAAGGTATCTTGCTGAGTGCACGGCTCATTGAGACGTGCAGCGTACCATCCTTGTGCATGTCGAGGATAAGCTGATAGCGCACGCCGGCATGCGAGGATATTACCTTGGCTGTGTACACCGCGCTGCCAGTACCTGCTCTAGCCTTGCCTACGAGTATCCGGTTGAGGGCCTGGTCCTCCTGGATGACTACTACACGTTCAGAGCCGTTGATAATGAAGTAGCCTCCAGGATCGCGGGGGTCCTCCCCAGCTTCTATTAATATACGTTCACACTCCTCCCTTGGACCACCTTCGTAGAAGCACCTTGCTAGCGGATCGGCCTTGGAGCGCAGCATCACCGGGAGGAAACCGAGAATTATGTCCTCCGGTTCACGCTCTATGCCGTTCTCGACTATTACCACCTTAGCTTTTATTGGCGCTGCATACGTTAGGTCGCGAATCCGGCACTCCATGGGTGTTACTGGGTGCTCGCTCCCGTCGCTCTCCATGACCATTGGCTCGCCTAGCTCTACGTCTACTATGCGCACCTCATACTCACGCCTAGGCGTCGATATTACTCCAAATTCTCTCACTATCTCTTTCAACTCTTTCTCAACGAACCTATCGTATGAGTCTATGTGCTGCTTGACAAGCCCAAACTCGTCAATGAACGCCTTCATTACGAGCCATCTATCTTCTACCGTGGGAAATGTTGCCTGAGCCAGTATCAACCACCCCTTTCAGCGTTATGGAACAGGTTGAGCAGAGACCCTAGGTAAGGACAAACACGATAGATACAAGTCAGCATATTACGCGTCACCGCCTTAGTAGCCAACAACATAGCGGTAGACTACTACCTCGCCAGAGGTGGGGCTTTTCCTATAAATCCTTACAATATCGCCGGGCTTAGCCCCTATAGCCCTGGCTACGGGGTCGGTTACACGTAGCCAGGGCAACTGTTCGGGTCTTATACCAAGTTCACGTAGTATACGAGCCGCCTCGTGGGGAGGCACAACCTCGTGCCGAGGGACGAGCTCATGTTCAAGTATGTTGAATTTCTTCTTCTGCCGCGCCATAACCGCCACCCCGTACTAGGGACTAGAAATACTCAGCGGGTAACACGTATCTCTGATATCTATTGCCTATGTGCTTGGATGGTTAACGGAGGCGGACTCTATTCACTTTCTTGTTCATCCACGAGTAGCGGCGTAGCCTCTTACTTCTCCCGTAGCCACATGCCGCACAGTATCCCTTGGCTGCGTGGTAAGAGTGGCGCCCGCAACGTGGACATCGTATGTGTGTATAGTTCTTGCTCATTTTACCGAAAGAGGGGGTACCCTTGCTCATGACCTACACCTCCATACTACTGGGATATGATGTCTCGCAAGCATCTAGGCACCTTAGAACTGGGCCGGTGATATAAGGAGCACTGTGTCGCCACGTATTACTATCGTTCCTAGCTTTCTCGTGCGGCCATCCTCGTATACTTCCTCAGCGTCTTCTAGCACGAGGTTCAAGTGCTGGTCGTAGCTCTTGAGCTTACCTCTTACCTCGTTTGCACCCTTAAGCTTTACTAAGACTATGCTACCTATGTTGTCTCCGAGAACACGGTGCGTCGTCTCGGCCATCCCGCTGCTGCACCCCAGGCAGGGGCAAACTCAGGGGGCTTTATAGGGAATTCCCTCCCTACCCTTTTAGCCGTGGATGGTGGCTAAGCAGTGCGTAGATGGGTACTCTCCAAGAAGGATAAGAAGCAGCTAGTGAAGCGGCTGACGGAACTGTATCCCCGCTTCGACGCGTCGTCTATTGGTAACGTCGAAATTGCTGTCGAAGACGATATTAAGCTATACATAGTCGATAGTATTCCCGCGTTTATAGATCTAGACGGCATGTTGATTCCACACCTTAAACTGTTGCTACGCCACGGCTATAGGGAATGGCTGCCATACATCGTGGTAGACCAGGGAGCTGTTAGACCTATATCCCGTGGAGCGGACTTGATGAGACCAGGCATACAAGAGATACCTACAGAGTTCAAAGAAAACTCTATAGTCGTCATAACTGAGCCCTCCAGACAGTTACCGCTAGCCGTACACCAGTCCTTCTACAGCAGCCAAGAAATAGCCATTATGGAGAAGGGGAGG
This sequence comes from Pyrodictium delaneyi, assembly GCA_015661645.1. Classification (GTDB taxonomy): domain Archaea; phylum Thermoproteota; class Thermoprotei_A; order Sulfolobales; family Pyrodictiaceae; genus Pyrodictium; species Pyrodictium delaneyi_A. Next base: position 9,286 of record DQVR01000107.1, on the reverse strand, counting down.
GTTACAAAGAAGCTACATAACCTAGGAGACCGCTTCTGGAAGTTTGCTGAGACGCTTTAGGCATGCCCGGCCACGTGGAGCGAGTCGAGTACTGATGGCGTATATACGCGCACGTCTGGTAAGCCTAGGTGTTTACTCTTCCTTCTTATCGCTTCGGCTAGAGAGTGTATCGCCTGGGGCTCACCGTGGTTTAGTATTATGTTCTTTGGCTTCGGCTTTATATTGGCTAGAAACGCAAGTAGCTGGCGTCGGTCAGAGTGGCCTGAGAACCCATCTATTGATTTTACCTCCATGTTTATCTTAACTAGCTCTAGTCTACCGTCATCACCTACCATTGTTATCTCGCGTTCACCATCAAGTATCCTTCTGCCCAAAGTTCCCTTTGCCTGGTAGCTCACGAACACGAGCGTGTTCTTCGGATCGTTTGCAAGCATGCGTAGGTACTCTACCGATGGGCCACCGTTTAACATGCCAGCCGTTGCCAGTATAACCGCGGGCTCATCTGACTTGACAATGTCTTCGCGCATTTGTTTACCCTCTACACGTATAACGTTCTCGTGATCGAAGGGGTTCTCGTCACGCAGTATACGGGATCTCACTTGCGCTGATAATAACTCGGGGTAAGTAAGGTGTATAGCTGTTACCTCGCGTATGCTACCATCTATGTAGACTTTCGTCTCCTTGGGGAGAAGTTTCCGATTGAGCGCATCTACGAGCACTAGTAGTATCTCCTGCGCACGACCAACGGCCATTACGGGTATGAGCACCTTACCCTTTCGCGCTATAGTACGGCTTATCGTACTTATCAGTTCTAGCTCGGCAACATCCCTGCGTGGCTGATCCCTATCACCATAGGTACTCTCCATTATCAGTGTCTCTATGCGCGGGAATACTGTGTTAGCTTTGTCTAATAACCTTGTCCTACCGAACTTGAAGTCGCCGGTATAGACTATGTTGTGCAAGCCTTCACCTATATGCAGGTGCGCCATTGCCGAGCCTAGTATGTGGCCAGCATTGTAGAACGTGAGCTTAATATCCGGTGCTATATCGGTTACTTCACCATATTCAAGAGGTATAGTGTGTAGTATCATCTTCTTTACTTCGAGCTGAGTGTATGGCGGCTTCTGGTTACCACGCTGCATTATGTCCAGAAGGTCTAGCTGAAGAAGCACCATTAGGTCTCTTGTAGGCTTTGTCACGTACACCGGGCCTCGATAGCCATACTTGAAGAGGTATGGCACGAGTCCCATATGGTCTAGATGAGCGTGAGTCACTACTACTGCGTCTAGTTCCTCCGGTTTTAGTTGCTCTATGTCAAGACGTGGATAGAGGCTGAACCCGTCCCCACCTGGGTTTATACCGACGTCGAGCAGGACGCGGCTTTCACCCGTCTCTACTAGTATTGCTGAACGGCCAACCTCCATAAACCCTCCAAGGCCTGTTACCCTAACATACCGGTTCTCGAATATCACTCCACGGTGTATACGCTCACCGCTTCTTCTTAGGAAGTTTAATCGATAGCTACTCTGCGACAACATATAGTCTATTATCTTGTTGAGTGTATCTAAGTCGCGCTGGTCTACTGGTGGTATCCTTACCACGTTTAGCCGCCATCCTGTTTCCGCAAGAATCTTGTTGTATATGGAGCGGCCCTTACCATAAACTAGGCCTACTTTATGTGCTTTTACTATGACTTCGCCTAGAACATCATCGAACTTTATCTCCTTTATCCCAGCTTCTGCTGGGACGAGTTGTTTGATTATCTCTTCTGTCTCTTTCTTACTCTTACGTATAGACGGGTCGGTGCGTATCACTATACGCTTCTTTAGCTTCTTAGCAATATCTCTTGCTATCTCTGGATGCTCCGCAAGTATCTTGGGATTCTTTATATATATAGCTATTTCTGGGCCTTCAAACTCTATACGCGATATCTGCACATCTTTGGGCATAAGTTGCGACATTATGGTCAGTACTATGTTCTTTACCTCACTCCTCTTGTACAATTCCCTGTTGCACCTCTCATACACAATAATGCTTGATACATTAGACTCAACAGCAAAGCCATGACGTATGAGTAATATCATGAACAGCTACATGGATGACCATGATGGAAAATTGCAACACCGTTCACATATTACCATGTCTACGACACCTAGCCAGCACTACCACGTTAACGTGAACGGCAACCGTAGGGCCTATCTGCACCTCTAATGCAGCTGTCATAACTTGGCTACCTCCAGAGCTTGGCAGAATTCCAGGAAATCAATACGGCTATCTCACAGCATTATGAGCCGGGTGCACAGATAGGCTAGCCGGGTGTAACCCTTATCACCTTTGCCCAATTATTGGGGCATATGCATGGGGTAACCAAGATTACTGGCTTGAATGAATAGTGTGTTTTCTAGTTATATGGACTCCCAGCACGACAATCAACATTATGTTCCAACACATAACTAAGATCTGGGGTTTGAGAGCCCGGGCCTAAATGGTACACGGTACTATTCGTGTAAGAGAGCCTAGCGCCGTAGTATTCGAGCCCAGCATTCCAGGTATTATGTCTTACTCCAAGAATACTTCTTTGGGATTGATCCACTATTTTATGCTTTTTGCTTCTCTAGCTGTAAAGCCTCTGCTATTGTGTACCGGTATTCTTTAAATACGCCTTTTCCTATTACTACAATATCTATACCGTTACCGCTGAAAGCGTCTCTTCTTGTAGCCGATAGCACCGCTCGTCGTGCTAGATCTACTGCCTGCTCCACATCCATGTTTTCATCGTAACCATCCTCTATGACGCCTATAGCCGTGGGTGAGCCAGAGCCTGTTGCTACATACTTTTCCTCTGTCACACTACCATACCAGTCAATACTATAGAGTCTGGGATGTGTATCGTACCCGCCGAGCAGCAGCTGAACTATGTAGGGGAAGAACCTTGAGGAATGCAATATTGTTGCCAAGTACTGCGCTGCTGCATGTACACTGAGCTTCTTCCTAGCTATCATAGCATAGTAGCGTGCGTGGTTTGATAGCCACTCTGCCAGTACCTGTGCATCCGCCACGAGTCCCGCAGTGGTCATAGCCATATAGTCGGTAACTCTTATTATCTTACGTGTATGCTTATGAGCCACGTAATAGCCTGCTGTAGCCCTCCTATCTGCTGCAAGCACTACATAGTCCTTCAGACGTATACCTACAGTCGTTGTACCATGGAGGCTCTTCTCGAGAGCTACAGTTATCCTATCTTCCGGGTTCGCTAGGCCTCCGTGTATCAATACCTCTCTACCGTCTACGCTTATGTGGCTGGGCGGGAGTTTAATATTATTCCACGGAGAGCAGTGCCGTTAGCGGCACGCGAGGATAGAGGCCCTTGCTGCACCCTATAGAGCTTCCACTGAAGATAGTTATTGGTGATAATGCTCTCAGAGCTATACCGAGTCTACTCGAAGAACTCGGCGTCAAAGGAGAGAACATAGTAGTTATCTCCGGGCCGAATGTATGGAGCAAGTTTGGCGATAAGCTTCGATCTGTACTCGAGGATGTAGTCGAGTTCGAGAAACTTAATGCTCTACAAGCTAGCACTATGCATGCTGAGCGGCTGAGCGAAGAAGTGCACGAATATTCTCCCCGCCTTGTAGTGGGCTTTGGCGGAGGCAAGTCAATAGACCTCGCAAAGTATGTCGCCTATAAACTCAATCTACCCGTAGTAAGTATTCCAACGAGTCCTTCCCACGATGGTATAGCATCACCATTTACATCACTCAGGGGACTCAACAAACCGTTCTCTATACGGACAACTACTCCCATAGCAATAGTAGCCGATATAGACATTATATCTTCCGCACCGATACGCCTTATAAGGGCGGGTGCAGGTGACCTTGTCGCTAAACTGACAGCTATTAGAGACTGGAGGCTTGCACACCGGCTCAAAGGAGAATACTATGGCGAATACGCTGCTAAGCTCGCCCTTCTTTCTGCTAAGCATGTAATGGAATATGCAGCAGAGATAGGACGGGGAGCGAAAGAGGCTATTAGAGTACTAGTAGAAGGGCTAGTAAGTAGCAGTGTAGCAATGTGTATTGCCGGCTCTACCAGGCCTGCTAGCGGCTCGGAGCACTTGTTCAGCCACGCACTAGATCTGTTAGCGCCTGGCAAGGCTCTTCACGGCGAGCAAGTGGCCCTCGGCACGATAATGATGATGTACCTTCATGGCGGAAACTGGAAACGTGTTAGAAACACTCTATTGAAGCTTGGCCTTCCGGTAAGAGCACGTGATTTAGGCATAGAGGATGAGCTGGTTATTAAAGCACTCACTATTGCCCATAAGCTTAGACCCAGCAGGTATACCATACTCGGTGAAACTGGGCTAACCTGGGAAGCAGCAGAGAAGCTTGCAAGGATAACAGGAGTTATTGAATAGCCTCTACTAACACCCTAAGCTCAACGTAGTATGAAGTCATCAAGACGCTTTATCCCTTTCTTTAGCTGGCTCGGCTTCAGTACACCACGGTCAAGCTGTCGTGCTATATGCTTAGATATTCTATCGGCATAGTGCGTCGGCAGGGGTAGTTTTGTACCGGGCATCATCTCCGTGGCCACGCGCAGCGCAGAGTTAAGGTCTATACCTGCTCCAGGACTAATGTATACAGGCGCCCTAGACTTTTTGTTTGGTATAACGAGATAGGCAAGCCTGTAGCCGTTCTCGTCCACAAGATACCCTATTGTACACGGATATTCTATACACTGGCTAGTCTCTTTAACACGTACTTCATTCCCATAAAGTCTCTTCTTAGCCACTCCAATGCTCGGTTTGCCAAGAGCTAGTCCTATGTGCGTAGCTATACCAGCTTTTCTTGGATGCGATATCCCATGACCATCAACTACTACTAGGTCGAAGTCATGTTCAAGACTCTGCAGCGCCGTATATAGTAATGGCGCTTCACGGAATGCCAGGAGCCCCGGTATGTATTCGAGCCTTGGCTCACCTACAGCAACAGAGTAGTTAATTAACCGCTTACTCCCAAAATCGACTAACACTGCAACAGCTACACCACCGTATGTACGCGAGTAAGCCGCATCTAGGCCTGCAACGCGTTTTGGAACAACCTTTAATGGCCTAATTGTATCTAGCGCTCTCTCGGCAATCTTTTTCTGAACATCTATCAGTTTTTCTACACTTTCATACACTCTCATAGCGAGACCTCGTATACTGATCTCAATCATACTTCTACATCGAGACATTCCACGTCATGAACATAACATATCTCTTCATTCACACCATCCACATAACGGCAGAGCTAACGTACGTGCTAGGATATATACATAGTCTAGCAGCCTCCTCCTACCCTTTCTACTACCCAGAGCAGGCGCTGTACACAAGAGCCCATGATGGCGGCTAAGGCTACAGTCTTATTGACTCCTCCCTAGCTTCTACACTACCATCTACCCTTCTTATCACCAGCAAGTCTATACCATCACCGGAGATCGCATCACGTTCTATAGCTGCTCTTATGGCCGCAATTGCAAGTTTTCTTGCAGACTCTACGCCCATGTCCTTACTGTACCCGCTTTCAAGTACACCTATTGCTATCGGCGCACCAGACCCTATTGCTGCATAGTCATCCTCTATAAGGGAGCCTACTGGGTCCATTACGTATAGTCTAGCTACACCATCTGGTTCTATGCCCCCTATAAGGGTCTCCGAGAGAAGAGGGAAGTACTTGTTGGCATAAAGTATGTTTGCAAGAAGCTTTGCAGCAGCCCTTACACTCATACGTCTACCCATCATCAGACTATGGTACTCCATCTCTGCCTTGAGAATTTTGCTTATCGCCTGCATGTCTGCAAATAGACCCGCCATAGCTATTCCTAGGTAGTCGGTTATCTTGTACACCTTTTTACCGGACTTACTTACCACGAACCCACCGTAGCTTACGCGTTTTTCGGCTGCTAGTATAACGAAGCCTTCACCACGTATACCGATAGCCGTTGCACCGATACCGTACTCGTGGTAGCTCATATTGCCCCCAACACCCCATGAACTACCGTGTATACATGGGTTAAATGGTATTCGCTAAAATGCTAGGACAGTACCAGCCTCCACCAAATGTTAATCGTTACTTTCGGTTTACTCGGGGCCATACGTGTATTTGCTTGCTGCAACCATTTTATGGAGACACACGGCGGTCTACCACCCACGGGGTGCTATATCTTATGAGCAGCTACAGTTACTATGCAGTCAATACTACAAATACATGCCCCTACTGCGGCTCAGAGAACCTGGTCCTGGATGCCCATGGAGGCATACTAGTATGCCGCAGCTGCGGCGCCGTTATCGACGATACTGTGTTTGACGCTGCACCAACACCAGCCGTTATAGCCGCACCGGCACAGCCAACAGCTAAGCTTACAAAAACAGAGAGGGCCCAGATGCGCTTAGCAGCCCTCTCCATAACTATGTCACGGCGCTTATCAAGGCTGCTCAATACGACAGAGATAGACGATATACTAGACTATGCTAAAGCCAATACACCCGAAGTAATGGAGGTCTATGGAAGTGCTTGTCTACGAAAATTACTAAAATCGTTGAAGACACCAGCAGAGAGGAAAGCAGCCCTAGAGGCAGCAATAACGCTAATGAAAGGCGACTATCCGCTAGCCTCGATACTATCCAAGCAATATGGCGTAAATAAGAAAAGACTACAATACATCATAAAGAGGATAATGTACTGTTTAAACATTACACGAACAATAGAGGTACTCTCAACAGCGTTAGCATAAGATAAAAGCAGGGCAAATAGCGGAACATGGAAGATATATCACACGGCAGCGCGAATAAGCGGAAGAGACTGGGGTCGAGAGAACCCAACCACTGGACACCGTGGTGGGGCCGCCGGGATTTGAACCCGGGACCACGGGGGCTCTTGCCGCCCGTGCGTGAACCCACGCTTTTCTCGGAGCGGTCCCAAGCCCCGCATCCTGCCAAGCTAGACGACGGCCCCTCCCCCAGCAGCCCAGGTAGGTGAGTCTTCCACCCTACGGGTCTGGGTTATTTACTCTTATGACGTCTGGAGTCATGGCTAAAGGCATAACACAGCGTTTGCGCGGGTTAAAGTTACACGTGACATGCATGCTAGAAGCCCAGACTACAATTAAGTTTTAGCGCTCGGATACAAGAGTAGAGGCTACTCGTAGACCCTTGTAGCATAGGTGGTGCTGTTCACTAGTAATCAGTTCAAAGGAGGGTGGGTTCATGGTAGCCGGGCGGGGATTCGAACCCCGGTCACGGGGGTTCTCCCCGAGGGCGTCTCGGGCCAGAGCCCCGCATCCTTGACCGCTAGACGACCCGGCTACCCACCCTCTCGGGCAGCCGCGTTATTGTAATGCCTCAGAGTAGGGTTTTTGAGTCTTGCTGGTATCACGGTAGTATTATCACCGATGGGATGAAGGTGTTTACTATAGCAGTAGACTGAGCTGGTTTAGTGGTTAAGCCAGTGACACCCTAGCAAAACTAGTCCCTACCGGGGTCTGCTAGTGGCCGTCCAGGAGCTAAGAATTGTAGCGCCACTGACCACAGTACACTCGTTATACTATCTAGCTGGGCTTCTTGGCTGGCAACACGGCTACAGCTTTACGCTTACCAGCAGAGGACCCTTCAGTAAAGAACTTGCACAAGACCTAGCGAAAGGACGTGCTCCCAAACCTCCCCGTCACGTAATAAAACAACTACAGCTACTAGTTGCTAGACTCTGCGGGAATAAACCGTACTGTGGAAAATACATAGTGGTAGCAGCATTACTAGCAGCCTATGCAAGACTATATCCGCCACCAAGAGACCTTGTAGCGTACTATCTACATAGACATCCAGGCGTAAATCCTTCGCTTGTAAAGAGAATAGCCAGCATCCTATCATCCTTAGGCATGTTACCGTTGCAGAGAAAGAGTCATAACCCCCAATAGCTAGCATGAGTACCTAACGTGGAGCAGGCAAACGGTGCCGCCGTAGCTCAGCCTGGTTAGAGCGCCGGACTCATACGGGACAAACCCGGTCCACCGGAATCGGGCCTCGGGGGTCCCTGGGGGATCCGGCGGTCCCGGGTTCGAATCCCGGCGGCGGCACCACATACCCCCAGGACCCCACAATCTATCATCTGTCTTCTTCTTTGCACTCTAAGAGAGCGAATCGCCCCACAAATACTTCAGATGCCACATCTGGTGAGTTCATTGCACTCCGTATACAAGGTTATCAGAATACCCGGAGGGAAGACACTAGAAATTACTATGACCGTAGATGAAGAATGTAAAATAGTATATATCAGTATCAGTGGCGATTTCTTCGTCTATCCGCCAGAAGCTCTCGAGATGCTCGAAAGAGAGCTACAAGGCTGCAGCAATACCGACTGTATAACTAACATGGTTAGCCGCACCCATAAGAGCGCTAAGGCACTCGGCTTCACCTGGAAGCAACTAGCTGAAACCATAACTAAACTCTACCGTACTGCTTGTAGTAGCACAGACACTTAGGCTTAGAGCAACACACAAATCTCCAAGATTCCCCATGAACAGCGTTAATGTATAGCACAGAATTGTCGCAGAAGCGCTAATTGCCACGGGATAGAGGATGAATTAATGAGGGCGGCGGGTTCTGGAGCTGAGGGCCCCAGGTATATGGCGGGCCCGCGGGGATTTGAACCCCGGACTACCGGCTTAGAAGGCCGGCGCCCTATCCTGGCTAGGCTACGGGCCCCTCTCCCGCCGCCCCTCCGCACCACCGCATGTGTAGCTCTCCTAGCAGCCGGGGTATATTGTTTACCTTGGCTCCTGGTAGTAGCTCCTTTATAGCGAACCCTGCAAGATCGAATACCGCGTTAATACTAGTGTTTGTAGTTATTGCTATGTCGCTGCTGGCTACAACATATCCACTGCTAGCATACTCGATTATTCTTTTATCGGCTGTTTTCGACACTTCGACCGCTACATTGTAGTTCTCTAACCTCCTCCTGAGAAGTGAAGCTGTCTCCCCGCTACGGCTTGGCTGACTATCAAACACTATGACAGTTTCCCTAGGCCTTATCATTCCAAACAATGTTGTCAGGACTGGTGTTAGTGTATCTATGTTTTCTACTACTAGGCGTGGGCCCGCAAGTAACGCGTCACGGGTTAACCCATCACTACAGACGAATACTGGAGCACCTATAACCGCCGCATAAATTGTAGTTAACTGGTTAAACCCATCTATAGCGAGATTCCGTCCTTTTATATTAGCTACTACTACAAGTTTGCTCTGGAT
>DQVR01000040.1 GCA_015661645.1 Pyrodictium delaneyi | reverse complement strand
TGCGGCCATGGCTTACACCTCTAGGCGTCCCTTATGCCTTGTGTCCGTGTGTAGGTTGCCTTCAGAGGGCTTCTATATAAACTTTACCGTCCCTTGCTCTCCATAAGGTATATCTCCCCGGAGACGGCGAAGCCTGGCCGGGGGCGCGTAATGGGCAAGGTGCGGATTGGAGTCGTCAAGCGTACAGCACGTAGGCTCATAACAATGTATCCCGACATATTTACCGAGGATTTCGAGCACAATAAGCGTGCTGTCGCAAACCTCGTAGAAACTCCATCAAAGAAGCTAAGGAACCAGATAGCTGGATATGTAACAAGGCTAGTAAGGCTATACAAGAGGACAGGCCAGTTACAGTATCTAATAGAGCAGCAGCACGCCGAAGAGACTAGAGCCGCACTCTTCGGCCAGGCCCAACAGGAACAGACACAACAGCAGACTGAGACGCAATCGCCGCAAGCTTAAAACGAAACCCAGCAGCAAGTATTTTGCATCCAAATACCCTGCCCCCATGCTACCCATATATGTTCCCGGCACCATACTATTAGATACGCTTTCTAGCACTTCTGGTACATAGCATTCTACGCTAGACAGCTTATCTCAATACCGACACTATAGCCCCGGCGGCCGGAGAAGATAGGTACTGCAAGGCTCTGTTACACGAGCTACCAGCACGGCTATGCTTTATACTGCCTAGAAGGCGTCTTTCCTCACCCGCATAGAGGCCGCGGGGGCCGCTAGCGTCATGATAGACCAGCCCCATCCAGAGCCTGTCAGGTTCAAGCCAGTTACATGGCGTGAGGTCGAGGAGGGTTGTGCTAGGATAGCAGAACAGATCTCCAGCAGAGGCATAAAGGTTGATGTAATAGTCGGCGTGCTAAGAGGCGGGTGGATCCCAGCACGGTTGCTCTCGGACTACCTCGGCACCCCTGCTATGGGCGCGCTAGAGGTCAAGTTTTACCGAGGTATCGGTGAGACTGCAGAGCGGCCCGTCGTAACTCAGCCGCTTATAGTTGATATTAAAGACCAAGTAGTCCTTGTAGTAGACGATGTAGCTGACACTGGCAAGACCCTTAATATAGCTATCAACTTTCTAACACACTATGGTCCCCGCAAGATACTTACAGCTGCACTGTACCTTAAGCCGTGGTCTATGCATAGGCCAGACTTCTACGCCGAGGAGACGGATGCATGGATAATATTCCCGTGGGATAAAGCTGAGACCGTAGAGGAGCTGGTGAGGAAGAAGGGACTGAGTCTAGAGGAGGTATCAAAGATTACAGGTGAGGACATTGGATTCATCAAAAAGATCTTTAATACACGTAGAATGGGTGCAGACTCTACCGGGAGTAGGTAGCGTAGCTGTAAAGCTTTACTGTACAAGACATAGCAGTAGCCTCGAACAACACCTACGCGGTACATGGAGTAGCGGGGTCCTTGCATCAATAGTACCAGCCAAGCTTGCTAAGCAGTACTGCGCATGGGAGATAGCATCAGTCGTTCTATCCGCCTATGCTGCCCGTGTCCACGGCTTCGGTATCGCAAGGAACCCTGGCATCGATGTACTCCTCTATCTGGCCGGCCAGAGAAACATAGCCCGCGTACTTAACGAGTACGGGCCCAAGCACGGCGAGCATGTGGTAGTAGCCATAGCCCATAGAGCCGGTCACGATCTAGATATATCCATCCCAGGAGATCTTGAGCCTTTAGATACGTGCACACGTACCGAGTGTAGCAACCGTTTCAGGATAACCCGTCTAGCAGTATTTCCTATCGAGGAGCGCATATACCGCATGTCGGAGAGCGAGTAAACATCTTTTGATTCCTAATGACTAGTCTGGAAACCTATGGGGAAACAATTAAAGAAGCTCCAAGCATAGCTGAAGCATGGAACCGATTAACCGTGGTGGCTCACGATGAAATGGCTTATCCTAGACGAAGAGGAGGAATGGTGGGAAGAGGAAGAGGAAGAAGAGGAGTGGTGGGAAGAAGAGGAGGAAGAGTGGGAAGAGGAAGAATGGTAGCACTGTGTCGGCATACCTTGCCTTTCTTCACAGCCTAGCTCCCCGGGTTTTTGAAGGGATTGAGGCAGAGACTATCCCGAGGAGTGGCTCTGTGCCGTCACCACTCCCCATTGCCAGCCGCTGTAGGTAGTGGACGCCATCTAGCCCTTATAACCTGTTCTACTGCCGGGCTATATACCGCCCCCTATGCCGCTCTCTACACTATAAGAGGACTCAGTAGAGTCTTATGAGCCTGTTCTGCAGGCCCTGGGCCCTGGGGCTGCACAGTGACAAGGGTTGCTGTCATCGACTATGAGCTTTGTAAGCCCAGTAAGTGTAACCAGGAGTGCATAGCGTTCTGCCCTGTAAACCTGACCGGAGGAACCGCTATAGAAATGGACAAGACGCGCAGGAAGCCCGTCATATACGAGGAGACTTGTATAGGCTGCGGTATCTGCGTAAAGAAGTGTCCCTTTAAGGCTATAAGCATTGTAAACCTGCCAGACGAGCTGGAGCGCATGCTTGTTCACCGGTATGGTGTGAACGGGTTCAAGCTCTACGGCCTACCTATACCCCGTGAGGGCAAGATACTGGGCGTCATAGGTAAGAACGGGGCCGGCAAGTCTACTGCTCTGCGCATACTGGCAGGGGAGCTACGCCCTAACCTAGGTAGGACCGAGGGCCAGCCTCCCAGCTGGGACGAGGTTATCAAACAGTTCCGGGGCACCGAGCTACAGAACTACTTTAGTATGCTCGCCGAGGGCAAGATAAGAGCCGCTCACAAGATACAGTATGTCGACATGATACCACGGCGTGTACGCGGCAAGCTCGCCGTTCTCCTAGAAAAGGCAGACGAGCGTGGAATATGGAAGGAGCTAGCCAAGGAGCTTAACATAGCACACCTCCTCGACCGGGATATACGCCAGCTTAGCGGTGGAGAACTGCAGCGCTTCCTAATAGCCGCAGTTCTAAGCAAGGACGCTAACCTCTATCTGTTCGACGAGCCTAGTAGCTACCTGGATATACGTGAACGCATCCGCGCCGCGAGGACCATACGCCGCTACGTGCCCAGTAATAGCTACGTTGTTGTCGTAGAGCACGATATAGCTATGCTCGACTACCTATCAGACCACGTAGTCGTGATGTATGGTGAGCCGGGGGTCTACGGTATAGCCTCTAAGCCCTACGGAGTCCGTGCAGGGATAAACCACTTCCTCAAAGGCTACCTACCAGCCGAGAACATGAGGATAAGGAGCGAGCCCATAAGATACACTATCAGCTTCACACAGCAACAGCTCCAGGAAGCGCGGCACTATATAGGCTGGAGCCGGCTAGTCATACGTCTAGGCGGCTTCATCCTCGAGACAGAGCCCGGCGAGCTCCACGAGGGAGAGGTCCTAGGCGTAGTCGGGCCAAACGGTATAGGCAAGACTACTTTTGTGCGCACCCTAGCAGGGGAGATTAAGCCAGCCGAGGGCAACATAGACAAGCCCGAAGGCCAACTACGGATAAGCTACAAGCCACAGTATGTAAACCCCGACGCCTTTGGCGACACCACCGTAGAACAGCTGCTGAGAGACGCTAACCCGTCAACGCTCTCGCCCGGCTCTTGGCTAAATGTTGAGATAGTTAGGAGGCTACGCGTCGACCGACTACTCGACAGAAGGGTGTCTGAGCTCAGCGGCGGCGAGCTACAGAAGGTTGCCGTGGCCACGGCGCTAGCTATAGAGGCCGACATATACCTGCTCGACGAGCCCTCGGCGTATCTAGACGTAGAAGAGCGGCTTTCCGTGGCCAAGGCTATACGTAGGCTCACAGAGGCGCGAGGCGCGGCCGCCATAATAGTGGAGCACGACATAGCCGTCCAAGACTATATAGCTAACCGGATACTCGTATTCACTGGCACACCAGGCAGCCATGGCAGAGCCTCTAGGCCACTACTACTCCCTGAGGGCATGAACCTGTTCCTTCGTGAGCTCGGCATAACTATACGAAAAGACCCAGAGACCGGAAGACCACGGATCAACAAGGAGGACAGCTTCCTTGACCGTATGCAGAAACGTCTAGGCAAATACTACTACATCCCTAGGCCAGGCGAGAGGGAAGAGAAGGAAGAAGAATAGCGCACAGAGCCTCCACAGCCTGTCAGGATAAAGAATCCACCCTGACAGGAAACAGCCATACTGATACCAGGAGCCCGCCTCAGCCATTTCTTCTCAGGAGAACTAGGCTTTCATATCCACAAAGCCATCATCCCGCCCCAGCCTCTAGTACGGGAATAAGGGGTTATGCACCCAGCCCAGCGACGCCAGCAACGCCTAGCAACACTCAACGAGCTACTACTCCCCCTATTAAGAGGGGCTAGACGGTACTACGCGGCATGGAGAATAGTAAACCCGCTACTAGCTGGCGTGACACGTCTCGACCAGACAAGAGACTACACTATAACAATTCTGACACTGCAACTGCCTGCAAGCAACCCCCTAGTAGTGGCACTCTACACGAGCACACAGGAAAGCCGACCAGTTTCACCAAGCCAGCTACTACGCAGGATACGGCGCCTCCGCAGCCACGTAGCCAGGCTTAGAGGCCGGGTCTTCAACTCTGCCGACATCATGTACATCCTTTATGCCCCTAAAGGCTACACAACCGGGTCAAAGAGGCTAGCTAGGAGAGAGGCCGTGAACCTGGCCGTTAAGGTCAAAGACGCGCTAAAGACACTAGCACGCTACATAGGGAAAAGGCTTTCCCGCCTAGCCCAGAAGCTTAGAGGCAAAAAGGTCTGGGGAGAGCTACCGCTACTCCTCTACGCGTTACAGGAACTGGCTTCATCTCTCGGCACAAGCCTTCACCTTATCAGTAGAGAGCACGCTATTAGGCTAGCTGAGCAAGGAGGAAAACTATAGGAGCACTCTTGTGGCTAAGCATGGCTCGGATGCATAGCCGTACACACCGCGCCCACAAACAAATCTATGTCTGCTACAAGACCGGAGCAGTAAACACGCTTCATAATTCCATATTATCTGCTTCTAGCCATGATGCTAGACTACGCATGGCTCTACAGCCAGTATAGAAGGCATACCAGTTTATTCAACTACTTCTAGTACTGTCAACACTATCGACCAATATGTACACCATTGAGCAAAATATAATAACCTAAAGATTCTATGTACGTTGTACATTTTACAGTATTTCTGTACTATGTAAATGTAATCTATTGTGTGTACACGTATGTTACTGTTGCTGCAAGTATCCTGTTCTGTTCATAGTCAAGTTGGTATGCTATCACCTGTACTACTGATGATGCGAAGCATATATCGCCTAACCTAATGGTAACTTCATGGACAATGTGTCCTACATGTCAAACATATTAGCACTATATATGAGTTCTCTTACTACTTCTACACATAGTGTAACTCGCTATTCTCACCTGACAGGCTATAGCAGGAACGTGCTCTCTTCGCTGTATCGCCTGTCTACGGGAGGGCCAGATTATTCATTTCTACTGCATAGTATATACTAAGCATTTCTTAGTAACTATCTAGTAGCTATAGCTAGCCATAGAGGAGTCTAGGATATGTGCAGCAAGCTCGTTCAGTACTACCTAAATAACTTCTTTATTCAATTCTTAGTTCTTTTGCTTGTTATACTTAGTTTGACAGCTACAGTAGGCTGAAGTCTAACGCTAAGTGTCGGGATACCGACCGTGTATACACTCACGCTACGAAAGGGGCTTATACAACCGGCTCACGATAGGCTACCTGGTGCCAGGGGTCATGAACAACGAGAGACTTGTGACAGTCAGCGTGATAAAGGCTGATATTGGTAGCATAGCGGGCCACCACAAAGTGCATCCAGACACTATGGCTGCTGCTGCCCGCGTCCTAGCAGAGGCTAAGAGAAAGGGTCTAATCATAGACTACTATGTAACTCATGTAGGCGATGACCTAGAACTGATAATGACTCATCGTAAGGGTGTTGACAGCCCCGACATACACGGCCTAGCGTGGGACGCGTTCAAGAAGGCAGCAGAGGTCGCCAAGGAGCTAGGCCTCTACGCAGCCGGTCAAGACCTCTTGAGCGACGCGTTCTCCGGCAACGTCCGTGGCCTAGGTCCGGGAGTAGCCGAGATGGAGTTTGAAGAGAGGCCCAGCGAGCCAATAGTAGTATTCATGGCCGACAAGACCGAGCCAGGTGCCTTCAACTTCCCTATGTTCAGAATATTCGCTGACCCCTTCAACACAGCAGGCCTAGTAATAGACCCCAAGATGCATGACGGCTTCAAGTTCGAGGTGCTAGACCTTTACGAGGGCAAGTACGTGGTGTTGAACGCACCCGAGGAGATGTATGATCTACTAGCACTTATAGGCACGCCGAGCCGCTACGTCATAAAGAGGATATATAGGAAGCGTGACAATAAGATAGCAGCTGTAGTAAGCAGCGAGAAGCTAAACCTAATAGCAGGCCGCTACGTAGGCAAGGACGACCCAGTAGCTATAGTACGCGCTCAGAGCGGGTTCCCCGCGCTAGGCGAGATACTGGAGCCATTCAGCTTTCCGCACCTCGTAGCGGGCTGGATGAGAGGCAGCCACTGGGGCCCACTAATGCCCGTTGGCCTACGCGACGCAAAGTGTACTAGGTTCGATGGCCCACCAAGGATAATAGCCCTGGGCTTCAACATAACCAGAGGTAGACTCATAGGCCCAGTGGACCTCTTCGACGACCCAGCATTCGACGAGGCACGCCGTCTGGCGCAGCAGATAGCCGACTACATGAGGCGCCACGGCCCATTCATGCCGCACAGGCTAAGCCCCGAGGACATGGAGTACACAACTATGCCACAGGTACTAGAGAAGCTCAAGAACCGCTTCGTAGAAGCCAAGGACTACACCAAAGCCGGGCAGGCTAAGTCACAGGGCGAGGCCCACAAGTAGACCTCCTTTCGGGTTTTTACCCCACTGGGCAAGCAGGATGTACGAATTCCTGCACAGACCTCCGTCTCTCGTAGAGGTTATTCTCGCCAGCTTGTGTATGCTTGCGTAGTACGTTCCCAACTCTAATTAATAGAACCCTCGTCCTTACTCTAGCAGCAGGGCGGCTAAGCACCTAGGGTCAAAGCGCAGCCTCCGCGGCACGCGAGGAAAGCCTATGGAGCGTGTAAGCCATGGGCACAGTTCTACTCTCATCGCTCCACGCGTACTATACATCCCGCAGAGAGGCAACGAGAGACCACAAGAGTGTACCTGTACTGGCCGTCAACTACAAGGCCTACCCTACAGCGTTCGGCGAAACCGGGCTAGCAGTAGCGCTTACAGCTGAGAAGCTCGCAGAGGAGTATGACGGCATAATCCGCTTTATACTAGCCGTACCGGCCACAGAAATTGTGCGAATAAGCGAGTCGACCGACAAGGCAGTGGTCTATGCACAGCACGCCGACCCAGTAGAACCCGGTGCCCACACCGGCTACCTCCCCCTAGAGGCATTGAAAGAAGCTGGCGCAAAAGGCACCCTACTAAACCACAGCGAGCACCGCATCAGGCTAAGCGACATAGACACAATAGTCCGGCGCGCCACACAGCTAGGCCTCGAGACACTCGTCTGCGCAGACACACCTACAGCAGCAGCCGCCGCGGCAATACTATCCCCCACGATGATAGCCATAGAGCCACCAGAACTCATAGGCACCGGCGTACCAGTCTCAAAAGCCAAGCCCGAAATCATAACGTCAACCATACAGCTAGTACGCATGGTGAACCCAGACATACCCATACTAGCAGGAGCAGGCATAACAACCGGAGAAGACGCAGCCACAGCCATAAAGCTCGGCGCCAACGGCGTCCTAGTAGCATCAGCAATCATGAAAGCCAAAGACCCCGAAGCAAAACTCCTAGAGCTAGCCGAAGCACTCGCAAAAGCCGCAGAAAAGAAGAGCCAGCAATAGCGCCCGGCAGGAGCAAAGGAGTAATAGAACCCCCACTAGACACCGGCACAGTACACCCGGAGGATCCACGCCAGCCCGCCAAAGGGCTGGCTGGGCCCGTAGCTCAGCCAGGATAGAGCGCCGGCCTCCGGAGCCGGAGGTCCCGGGTTCAAATCCCGGCGGGCCCGCCACATACTATATCCAGTCAGTATGCGTTACAAATATATGTTCAGTTCTCTTCGGGTATTCATTCCACAGTTCTACAATATCAGTCTTATAGATATCAAGAGGCTAGTCACTATACACTATCACAATTATACTTTAATATATATAATTAAGAAATATAAACATAGACTTAATCGAGTTCTAGTTTAGATATACAGTGGACTAGCATTTGTAAGAATTTTAATTAACTGTGATATTGTTGTATATATTGATTATAGCCATAGCTGGATAGTCTGAGCCATTGTTAACGTTATTATATAAGTTATCCTTATATATGTTAATTAGTAATACTCTACTGCGGTGATTTCATAGTGATTCTCGGAAATAGTTACGCTAAGGTATGGCTGGCACTTATTCCTGTCATAATCTTAATAGTTCAATATATCTCCGCCATTGACAGCTGGTCGTCCAGTTCGTCAATAGTATCTCCACCTATTGCTGACGTAGAGTATGTACTCCACATAACTCCTAGTAAAGGTGGATGGATCCTGGTCAAGTTTCATACATACAATGCCAGAGAGGTAGTGTTTTCCATAGGAAAGTATATGAAGGATGTAGTAGAAATAACAGAATCTAACGTTCCTTATAGCTATGATCGTTACCGTGGATTTTCTGAATACCTCTGGTAAAGAATGGGTATGGTTTAATTATACATTTCCAAAGCTTGTGTGGTACTACTCGCCGGGTGAAGGTGGGTACCTGCCCAAGAGAGTGTTAATGGTTGATGTAGGAAAGGATTATGTACAGTTGTGGCCTAAAATGGTGTTCTTTAGACCGATGAATTTTAAGCCCGAATCCATCGTCATTAGATTAGATGGTATCCTAAAAGATTGGTTTGTAATTGCATCTTATTCTCAGCGTACAAGAGATTTGCTATTTTTCGATAATTATAACCTCTTTATACACTCGCCCTTCTTTGCGGGTAAGCTCTACAAACTTGCTAAAAGTACAGCAGACGGCACTATAGTTTACTTTCCTCTTTTCGCTTCAAAGCTATTGATAAGTGATACTGTTAATTTCGCAACATATGATGGAACATATGATATTTACTTGAGTGCACAATACAAAGTCGATATTGTCGCGCGTGGGATTCATGTTATGTCAAAGCTCCTAGAACTACCTCCTCTCGACTATATATACATGTATCAGCTAAGAAAGACCTTGCCGGAAGGCGCGGAGCCAGATCAGAAGTACATTACTGATATGAAGCTTGCTGACAGTTTAGGCGTCTTTCACGATGACATGATTTGGCGTATTGGGCATATATTGCACCATTATGCTCCAATATGGCTAAATGGTGTTTATAATCTTGAATTTGAAAATGTAACTGCGCCTATATGGTATAAGGGTATGCAAGACTATCTGGGATATGTTGCTGCCTCCATAGTTACTGGTAACCCTATTTACAATGGCTCTCTAATAGTGCCAAGATATCTCATCTATCTACGATCTTTCGATGAAAGGAGAACATTTATGGGGACTCATTGGGGTGGCCTAGTCTACGTGAAGTATGTTTATGCGCCTCTGGCTATGTTCTATTTGGATAGTATACTACGGAATGAAAGTGGGGGCTTGCTCAACATATATAAGCTTCACGGCCTAGCCGTGGCCGGCAGGAAATGGCAGTTAGTCTCCGATAGAGAAGTAGCAGCCATTCTAGATAAAGAGTTTGGTATTGATATGTCTAAGCACTTTGATGAAGTTAGAAACTTTAAACTAAATAAGCTAATGCTGAAAGAGTTTGTTGAACGTGGTAAGTGGTATGACTACTTCTATTCCTATCTGGACTTTATACGTGAATACTTTACGCTTGCACCCGATACGATACACATGGTTTACCTGGAGTATGTCGCCTGGAAAAGCGACCCAGAGTTTGCACTGTATCCATTTAATAGGAATCTTTATCAAAGCATAATCAGTGATCTACTTCAAAGCCTTCCTCAGACGAATTCACTTACGAAAGATGAACTAATTAATGCTCTCAACAACCTCACCGGTGGTAAATCTACCGACTTCTTTGAATTCTATACTAGATATGCGCATCTAAACCTATCGGTAGCCGAGGTCGAAGCCTTTATTAATGGTACCTACCCGAGAATATTAGGCAAGTTAATCGCGGCTAAGAAGATGATTAACGCGTTGTCAAAGGCTATAGATGTGTCTAGTCTTCGCAGTGAACTCTGGACAGCCTACATGCTCTTAAAAGCGGGTAACTATAGTGGTGCTGAATTCCATGTAGAAAGTCTTCTGGACGAGATATATAAAGTAAAATACCGGGATAGGGATCGTGACTTAGTACCAGATTGGGTTGAGATAGTTTATGGAACTGATCCCTATTTAGCTGATATGGATCGAGATGGTGTAAATGATCTATATGAAATCTTTACGGGAAGAATAGTTATTGATGGTGATATCAGCGACTGGCTTGCTAACTCTGAGTACACACTCAACGTAACGAGAAGCAGTTGCGTGGATAGGAACCCCATTCTGGGGAGTGCTATCAGAAGCATGTACATAGCCCGCGATGATAAGTATTTGTATATAGCGCTGGAGTTCTGTGATAAGCCGTATACCGTTCAGAGCAGATTAGCATTATCATTTGATAGAGATCTAGACATGCGGACATCTGATGATAGAATAGACTTGCCAATGTCCATTCCTCGTATAATTGGGATGGAAACCCTTAACCTAGGGTACTTCGGAGATTTTGTGGAAATCAGGTTGCCTTTAGAGACTCTGCAACTACTGGGCGTGGGCACGAAATTCATGCTCATAGTATGGATGGATACTTGGGGTGACGCAGGGCTTCCATACTACGTTTCAGCTTTACCAAGGATATATCTTGACTCACTCAGTGTAGAGGTAGACCTTAATTCTCTACCCCTACTTCCGACCGATAGGGTTATTGGCGTACCCATTACGGAAACTATTACAACAACGAAAACCCTAACCACTAGTATTACTACTACGGTTACTAAAACTGTAACTGTGCCTGTTACTATGCCGGTTACGGTCACAAAAGCTAAGACGAAAACCTTAATCATTTCGAAAACAGATACAAAGAGTATTACAACCACAGTAATAAAAACAGCTACAGAGACTGTAGCAAGGCCTACTACAATTACACTAACAAAAGAAGAAACTACAACATTATTTCACACTATTACGGAGACTATAGAAAAGGTAACTACAACGACAATAACAGCCACGAAGTTTGCTCCTAAAAACTGGATGGCGGGTGTGATAGTAATATTAATCATAGTAGCACTTGTTATAATGCTAGTACGTCGTTAGAAATCCTAAATAAGGCTGCGATGGCTTTAGGCTCTGAGTGTAACGTTAGTCTAGTAACGTAGGGTAGACATAGACTTCTGGTAGGGCTCTTATAGCTGCTGTCTTCTTCTATTCTTATATCTTTGTTTCCGTGTACGTTCCACTTTACGCGTCATTTTACATCTCTCTGTGTAACTCGTTTTTATAGCGTGCGATATATCCGGTCAACCCTCCTATACATGGTTGTTATGGTTATTAGCACAGTGTTATCTTATGTTCACGGCTGGGAATCTCGTTGGTAGTGTACCTCACCTCCGGACCCCGCCTTGTGTTTCACAGAAGAAAGATAGTATCAGCGGTCATACACTGTCTGTGTGTAGCTTTTACTCCTGGGCGCTAGGCTGTGCGGTGCAGCTTGTGCTGCAGAATTCTGGTTATTCTTTGGTCGGGTGTCGGTGTAGTGCATGGGTGTAGATAGTTGTAGCTGGTTTCCTCCTCTCTTATGCCCCCATGTTGACACTGCTATGTTGTATAGCCTTACGCTCGGGGGTGTATAGCGCCAGCGTTGACGTGGACTACGAACTTCTTGGCGCTCATGGCTATTAGTTGTTCTAGTGTAGCGGCTGAGGCTGGTGTGTCGAAGTAGAGCTGTACAGTTGTATATAGTCTTGATCTTTATATACGCCTTTTATGCTCTGTAGAACTGGTACTACCCTAGACCTACCTTTTCAGTGTCCTCTAGTATCTCGTTGTGGGTGCCTGGCGGTGTACCCCACAAAAGGCGGGGGAGAAACCTGTCACACGTCTGGAGCCGTTTACCTGTTCCCCAGGCTTAATAACGGGTTCTCCACGCTTAAGGCTTGTCATTAACGCCTGGAAGCCCCTCCAGAGCCAGAATGCTTCGGCCAGGCCGTATGTAGTGGTCTTGTCGTGTCACCGTGTTTGGCCTCTTAGATGCTATCCACGATCTGGGTGTTGGTTGTTATCTCTATGAGGCTTCCGGTATGGAGGAATCCAGGGAACGGTTCTAGGTAGGTCCTATAGCCGTGTCTAGCCGTGGTTGTGTCGATAGAGGCGTGTTGGTGGGTTACATTGTGGGTTAGGGTTGGTCTTCTCCAGTATACGCCAGGCCGTAGCCCTAGGGAAAGCGGTGTGCGCGTCAAGGAGCTGCTTAGCCGTGCACGTGTCGGGGCGGATGTGGTCCTGCTCCCCGAGTATGCTAACGTCTACCCGGCGGGTGTCCCAGCGGAGGAGCTACGGGGGAGAGCTGAGAGCCTTGAGGAGAGCGTCTTCGCCGGGGCCCTAGAGTGGGCTGCGGCGGAGTACGGTGTCTACGTGTTTTCGGGCTTCCTCGAGAGGAGTGATGGCTGCGTCTACAGCTCTGTGGTCGTGGCGCGGCCTAGTGGTAGAGTGGAGGTTGTCCACCGGAAGGTTGTGCTCTTTGATGCCCTGGGCTACCGGGAGTCGGATGTACTGTGCCGCGGCGGTGGCCCGCCTAGGCTAGTTGAGGTGGCTGGGCTCCGTGTGGGTGCTATCGTGTGTTTCGAGCTACGGTTCCCCGAGATGGCTCGGGGCCTCGCCCTCCAGGGTGCTGAGCTAGTCTTGGTGCCTGCTGCCTGGTACCGGGGGCCGGGTAAGGAGGAGCAGCTCCGCTTCCTAGCGCAGGCTAGGGCGTCAGAGAACACTGTCTACTTGGCAGTAGCCTCGATGACCGGTCCCGACTTCGTGGGGCGGAGCATGCTGGTAGATCCTCTGGGCTTTGTCGCTGTTGACGCGGGGGCACGGGAGGCCTATATTGAGGCAGTGGTTGACATAGACTACCTGCGTGGTGTGCGGAAGGCGCTACCGCTTCTCGAGCTACAGCCCGTAGCTAGGCAGGCTATGGAGCTGGCTCTAGAGAAGGCCAAGCCTACCGAGGACGAGCATGGCGGCTAGCGTGTAGATAGCCCCCATAACCATTATCTTGGCCAGTGTCTGGCGGTCGATCCGCTTGGCTGCTGCTCCGCTAACGCCGAGAGCAAGTAGATAGAGGCCCAGGATATTAGAAGCCATGTAGCCTATGTAGAAGCCCACAGCCTTGTTAACGCCGAGCAGCGTGTTGAGCAGCCATGCAGTAGTGAGGGCTATTGGTACGTTTACGAAGACGTCGTTCCACCATGAGAGCGGGCTCAGTATGTAGCCTACAAGGGCTAGAAGGGCCCAGGCCAGTCGCTTGCTGCCCTGCTGTAGCCTTGCAGCAGCCATTGTCCACCACGCCTCCTTACAGTGGAGTGTAGCGCGTGCAGCCGCGTGGATAGTCTTTTAGATATGCCGGGAGCCCTTGCTTATGTGTGTTACGTAGGACTTCCACCTGCACGAGGCACTGGCGGTGTCCAAGGGCCCCGGTGGCCACCCATGGTGCTTCCAGAGGAGGTTGCAGCAAGAATACTTTCAGAAACTGTGCGCCGCCGCGCTTCGCTACGCGACACGGCGGCGAGGTTCTTTGCTCGGAACCCAGAGCTAGACTACATGAAGCCGATAGTAAGGGTGCTTACCCTTGGCGTGGCGCGCAACTACATGCTCCTTGACAAAGTCCTTGAGAGCCTGGGGTATGGGCCTCCGAGCCACTCTACGCGCTGGATGCTCGCCAGGACGCTAGCCTATGAGGCGGTTAGCGGCAAGCTCAAGCCCAGTAGAGCGCGGAAGCTAGCCCCCAGAGCTGGGCTGGATGTTGACAAGATACTCGAGCTGAGGGGCGCAGAGCCGCGGGAGTTCGTGCGCGGTCTCGGCGGAATCGAGAGGCTCAGCGTACTCTACAGCTTTCCCCGCTGGATGGTAGAGGAACTCCTGGGGGCAGAGATACCAGAGCTGCCCAGGCTACTAGAAGCGCTGAATAGGGACCCCGTGCGCTGGATACGCGTGAAGCCCGGGGTAGACATCGAGTGGCTCCGAGGGAGACTCCGGAGCCAGGGAGTCGAGATAGAGCCCGATAGAGACCTGCCAGACATGGCCCGTATAGTGTCGGGCGACACGAAGGCGACGCGCACGGAGGAGTATCAGAAGGGCCTCTACATGCTACAAGACAAGGCCTCGGCACTAGTTTCTTGGGTTGCTCGACCTCAGGGCAGGATAGCAGTAGACCCCACAGCTGGCGCAGCGGTGAAGGCAAGCCACATGGCCTGGCTTGGGGCTCGCTACGTGGTAGCAGGCGATGTTAAGCTTGAGCGCATAGGAGAAGCCAAGAGGACGCTAGGCCGACTGGCTGTCGGCCACCTGGTTGACCTCGTAGCCGGAGATGCGCGGCAGCCGTACCTACGCGGGTTTGGCGTAGCAGTTGTAGACCCGCCTTGCAGCGACGTGGGCCGGCTCCAGTATGAGCCCGAGGTAAAGCTCTGGCTCACGCGTGGGGACGTACACTACTTTCGCAGGCTTCAGCTTCGCATAACCTCAGCTGTGGTCGAGGCAGCGCCGCCTGGCAGCACCATGGTGTACAGTGTCTGTACCCTAACGCGCAGCGAGACAATATGGGTCATAAGAAGGCTGTTTGAACGCCATAGCGACGTCGAGATCGTGGAACCCGAGCCAGTGCTAGGTGAGAAGCCACGCCGCTTACCTCGGAGCCAGCGCCTACTACCACACCTGCATGCGACGCAGGGCTTCTTTATAGCCAAGCTAGCTAAGCTATAGTATAAATCCGTGTATCCGGGGCTCTAGACACTACTGGTGCCGGAGAGGGCTAAATGTAAAACCATGGGGGAGACCTCGTTGTCCATGCAGGTATCGGTCAAGTACGATGACGTCTATAACGCGCTTGAGCCGCTGCGTGGTATAAGACTGCGTGGAAGTATCCAGGGCCCGCCCCTCTCGAAGCTGCCGCTGCGCGAGATAGTAGAGAAGGGCCTAGGCCATGCGGTAGTAGACAGCGAAGAGTACAGAAGCTCACGCATAGTAGGCGTTAAGATAACTGAGAAGCTGTACCTAGCGTGCCACTTCGGTGCCGAAGAGCCAGACGACTTCTGTGTCGCTCTCGAGGCTGAGGCTGCGTGGAAGCGTGTTGCGGATGCAGCTAATAAGCTCTCGCGCCTAATGAAGGAGTCCTACACACTGACGCTGTCCGCTATACTGCATGCGCTCCAGGGCATAATATCTGGCGAGGAGGAGGAAGTCGAGGAGATAAGCGACCCAGACCAGGTAATCGAGGAGCTCCTGACCTGGCTACCGGAGTACGTGGCAGTCACAGAGTAAGCAGCATGGATGCCGGAACCGGGTAGGAACACGTTGACTACGGCACCCATTGTCCATGGATTGTAATCCACGGCGGGCTCTAAGGGTACAGCGTAGAGCTGTGCCCCGTCTGCGGGGCTTGGAACGGATACCCGGGGTCATCC
>DQVR01000049.1 GCA_015661645.1 Pyrodictium delaneyi | reverse complement strand
CTTATACACGGTGCCGCCGTAGCTCAGCGGGAGAGCGCCCGGCTGAAGACCGGGCGGTCCGGGGTTCGAATCCCCGCGGCGGCACCAGCCGCTCGGTCCACGCCCATTATCTCCTGCAGCTTCTCCGAGGAGCTTGTGGACGTGTCGTAGGCTAGCCAGGGCTTAGCGCAGTGATGAGGACTTGCCCATATGAGCCCTTTCGGGGCGTTGATGTAATACCGTGGCGGCTGAGGCAACGCTACTTATAGAGGGGTTTATCCGGCCGAGTGTGCGTGGGGATTCTCTGCGCGGGAGACGGGGCAGAGGTGAGCTGGCCTGAGCGAGCAGTATAGATATATTGTGAGAATAGTGGGCACAGACATACCAGGCGACCTAAAGGTAGTATACGGTCTGGCACTCATAAAGGGTGTCGGGATAAACTTCTCGTATGCCCTATGCCGTCTACTGGGCATAGACCCGAACAAGAGAATAGGGTTCCTAACAGATGCGGAGGTAGAGAAAATAGAGAATGCTATAGCCAACCCTAGCGCCATAGGCATCCCGGCATGGATGCTTAATAGGCGTAAGGACTACGAGACCGGTAGAGACCTGCACCTGGTAGGCGCTGACCTAATTTACTACGTCAAGAAGGACATTGAGAGAGAGAAGAGGATTAAGAGCTGGAGAGGTATACGCCATGCTCTTGGCCTCAAGGTGCGTGGCCAGAGGACTGCTACAACCGGCCGTATAGGTATGACTGTTGGTGTGAAGAGGCGCAAGTAGCCTTAGAAAACTAGCCTGAGGTGGTGCTCATGGGAGACCCTAAAAGGCCTCGTAAAAAGTGGGAGGGTCCTAAGCACCCCTGGATAAAGGAGCGTCTGCTCCGCGAGATAGACCTAATGGGCAAGTATGGTCTCCGTAACAAGAAGGAGCTGTGGAAGCTCGAGACACTTGCCAGGTACTTCCGTCACCGTGCGCGTGGCCTACTAGCTCTGCCTCCTGAGGTAAGAGCCAAGGAGGAAAAGGCACTGCTATCGCGCCTCCATCAGCTAGGTGTGCTCCCCGAGAACGCGACCCTTGACGACGTACTCGGTCTAACGGCGGAGCACTTTCTAGAGAGAAGGCTACAGACGATAGTCTACAAGAAGGGCTTAGCCCACTCCGTACATGAAGCCCGCCAGCTAATAGTGCATGGACATATAGCCATAGGTGGGCGTAGAATAAGGAGCCCAGGCTACCTCGTAAAGCGTGACGAGGAAGACCTAGTAGACTATGCGCCAACTAGTCCACTCGCCAAGCGCGTTGAGGAAGCTGGCAGCGAATCCGAAGAACCCATTGAGTCCGTCTAAGTTATCCATAATGAAGTGTAAGGGGTTGTAAGCTCGGGGTGGAGGAAGAATGGCATTCTCTGCTCGTGAGATAAAGTGGGGAGTTGCCCACATATACTCTAGCTACAACAATACAATAATTCACATAACAGATCTTACGGGTGCTGAGACAGTAGCACGTGCTAGCGGTGGAATGGTGGTAAAGGCTGATAGAGAGAAGCCGAGTCCCTACGCGGCTATGCTTGCAGCCAGCAGAGCTGCACAGCAGGCAATGGAGAAGGGTATCGCCGCGCTCCACATAAAGGTACGTGCGCCCGGCGGTCATGGGCCTAAGACGCCAGGCCCAGGCGCTCAAGCGGCGATACGTGCACTGGCAAGAGCAGGCTTCATCATAGGTAGGATAGAGGACGTGACGCCGATACCCCACGATACTACACGTAGGCCCGGCGGTAGAAGAGGCCGCCGCGTCTAAGATGACATAGTCTTCCGCACAGCTACAGCTTACCCTGCATGTACTATTTCTCGGGTCTATGTATACCGGTTACTGCATTGCTAATGGGCGATGCGGTCTAACACTCTTAGAACTCAGGGCATGGCTAGACTAGGCAGATGAGAGGTAGCAGCCATGGAGATATGTATACTTGAGAAGGTCGGCAATAAGCTCAGGATAGCGATAAAGGGTGCATCGCTACCCTTGGTGAACGCAGTAAGGCGTGCATGCTATATAGATGTGCCGGTTATGGCTGTGGACATAGTTGAGGTGTTCGACAACAACACAGTGCTTTACGATGAAATAATAGCCCATAGGCTTGGATTAATACCGCTCACGAGCAGCGAGGCCTTAAAGAAGTATAAGGGCCCAGAAGAATGCGCTAATGCACAGCTCGGTGATCCGGGCTGCTACGTGACACTCCGCCTAGATGTTGAAACAGGTCCAAGGGAGGAACGCATAGTATATAGTGGCGACCTGGAAAGCAGCGATCCCGATGTGAGGCCAGCCTACGAGAATATACCAATAGTTGTGATGGCTCCTGACCAGAGGCTAAGACTGCAGGCCTATGCAAGGCTGGGCTACGGCCGCGAGCACGCGAAATGGATGCCTGTAAGCATAGCAGCCCACAAGTATCTCCCAATACTTAGCTTCGACTTGGGAAAGGCCGACAAAGAGTGTATTGAGTGTATAGAGGCTGCATATCCGTGGATAGCTGAGCAGATGAAAAAGCTGGGCAAGGGAGAACTAAAGATAACTGAGGACATAAACACTTCGGCACTCTACTGGTGTACAACAAAGCGCTGTGGAGATGCCGTCCAGCTACGCTTCGACGATAGCCAGTTTCTACTGAAAATAGAGTCTACCGGCGCTCTTCCTCCAGAGGAGATTGTACGTGAAGCAGTACGCGCCATTGTGAGGAAGGCTGAAAACCTACTCTCAGAGATAGCGCGTTTACGCCGGGAGGAAGGGTAACGCCGGGTGAGCATCCGTGCAGACTACGAAGAGAACTGGGTCAACAAACATAATAGTAAGAAGGACGATACGCGTACTGAAGAGTGCTGCAAACAAGAACAACGCGCCCATATGGAGGTACGTAGCAGAGCTAATCGATAGACCGCGCCGGCTACGCGTAGAAGTAAATCTCAGCAAGATAAACCGATACACGCAGAGCGGTGACGTAGTTATTGTACCCGGTAAAGTGCTTGGCGCTGGTAGTATGGACCATCCTGTAACAGTGGCTGCACTTGGGTTCAGCAGGCAGGCAGTAGAGAAGATACGTGCTGCAGGAGGCAAAGTAGTGCACATACTCCAGCTTATAGAGGAGAACCCGCGAGGCAGCAGAGTGAAAATCAT
>DQVR01000101.1 GCA_015661645.1 Pyrodictium delaneyi | reverse complement strand
GCCCTACGGCGTGCCCCTCGCCAAGTACAAGATGGTCTATGACATAAAGGACATAGAGATAGTTGGCAGCTACGACGTTGACGAGGAGAAAGTGGACAAGACCGTCTACGAGGTGGCCGTCAAGTCTGTCGGCGACATACTACCCGTACCAGAGACACTCAAGAACATCATGGTTAGGCGCGGCATACACCTAGGCTCGATGGAAGGCCTACCCTTCCGCGTCAAGGGCCTCGAGGACGAGCTAGGATCAACCAAGGCAGCAATAGAGCAGCTAGTAGAGGAATGGAAGCAGCTACAGCCAGACGTGATAATCGAGGCCGCCACGACCGAGCCCGCAAAGGCTTTCCATGATGTCATGGCCCTGGAGGAGGCTATAGAGCGGGACGACAGGAAGAGGCTAAGCGCTAGCCACGCCTACGCCTACGCCGCCTACCTCTACGCTAAGGAGACCGGCAGGCCAGTAGCCTTCGTCAACGTGATACCGAGCCCACTAGCCCGTGACGACGCCATAGTAAAGCTCTTCGAGGAGGCAAATAGCCTAGTGCTAGGCGACGATGGTGCCACCGGCGCTACCCCGCTCACTGCGGACCTGCTAGAGCACCTCGCGGAGAGGAACCGCTACGTACTCAGCATCGCGCAGTTCAACATAGGCGGCAACACCGACTTTCTCGCGCTAACCGTGCCGGAGCGCAATAAGATGAAGGAGGAGACAAAGAGCAGCATAGTCAAGGATATACTAGGCTATGACGCGCCACACTTCATCAAGCCCACTGGCTACCTAGAGCCGCTCGGCGACAAGAAGTTCGTCTCAATGCACATATGGTGGAAGACGTTCAACGCGCTAGAGGACGAGCTAGTAGTAAACCTAAGAATCAACGATAGCCCGGCGCTCGCAGGCCTACTAGTAGACCTAGCGAGGATAGGCAAGGCCCTGGTAGAGAGGGGCGAGAAAGGCACAGCATACCCGGTAAACGCCTTCTTCATGAAGGACCCAGGGCCGCGCGGCGCCAGGAACATGTCCCGTATACGTGCCTACTACCAGCTACTAGACTATCTACGCGAGAAGGGCGTAATCGAGGCCTAGAGGCTGAGGAAGCCTCCTCTACACGGCTGCTTCTTTTCGCTATAGACCCGGAGGGACGGTTACACCTTCAGTCTTTCTCCCCACAGCTGCCCCTCTGCGACACCTTCTAGGAGGCTCTGACATACGTACGCAGGGTTATTTACCGGACAAGGGGGGTCCTCCAGCCGCCATGGTAGGCGTTGCTATGCGCTTCATCGTCCGCTGTAAGCCGGGCGAGCACAGGGAGCGGGAAGAGCGGATAGCGATAATCGGCGCCGGGCCTGCTGGCCTCTATGCTGCTGGGTACCTTCGCTGCCGGGGCTTCCAGTCGACGGTCTACGACCAGAACCCCGAGCCTGGCGGCTTCCTGATATTCGGCGTACTGGATATACATATAAACAAGGAGGGCGTCCGCAAGGGTATAGAGGAGCTGCGCGGCATCGGTGTAGAGTTCCGCCAGAAGACCCTAGTCGGCAGGGATGTACTGCTCGGCGACCTAATAGAGAGCTACGACGCGGTACTGATAGCCACTGGCACGTGGAGGAGCCGGCGGCTAGACATACCGGGCTCAGGGCTAGAGGGTGTCTACCCCGCAATGGAGTGGATAGTGGACTACCACATGTGGCGCTACGGCTACCGGGCTGAGAAACCGCCAGTGGGACGTCGCGTAGTAGTCATAGGTGGCGGGCTCACAGCCGTCGACGCAGTCCACGTAGCCAAGTGGCTTGGGGCAGAGGAGGTGCACCTTGCCTACCGGCGTACACGCCGCTACGCGCCGGCAGGAGAGAGGGGGTTCCGCGAGGCCGAAGAGGCTGGTGCTGTGGTGCACGAGCTAGTGTCGCCGGTAGAGTACATCGGTAGCGGCGGCCGGGTAGCCGCTGTGAAGTTCCAGCGGATGCGGCTGGAAGAACAGCCCGGCACGAGGAGGCCTCGGCCGGTGCCAGTGCCCGGCGAGTACGTGACGCTAGAGGCGGACATGGTCCTCGAGGCTATAGGGCTAGTGCCTACGCCGCCGTTCGACGGCGGCGACTACGGTATAAGGCTACGCAGCGACGGCACAATAGACGTTGACGAGTACAAGAGGACTACAAGGGAGCCCGTCTTCGCTGCGGGCGATGTGGTCAACGGGGCTAGCCTAATAGGCCCAGCGATGAAGAGCGGGCTAGAGGCCGCTGCAGCTATTGAGAAATACCTCAACGGCGAGATAGGGTGGAGAAAAGACATGTAGCCTCCTCGCCCGTAGCTCTTCTAAACACTCCTTACAAATGGCTGTCTCCACCTGTGCGCTAGGGTTTGGCTTGCTCTGCTTTCTTCCGCTTTGCGTGGCCGTAGAGCCCTATCCTTGGGCCTGGCTCCCTAATCTCGATCCTCCTGGCGAATATCCATAACACTACTGAGGTGGCCAGCATACCCGTGAGCACGATAGCCTTGACCGGGTTGAACTGCTGGCCTATAAAGGCTAGGAAGCCTATGAGGTCTCTAGCTATCGCTATGGTTATGGCCTCGAAGAGTATGTCCATCCTAAAGCGGCCCTCTACTATGCTGCCTACTATAGTCCGTGTGAGGTCTATAAACACGAATATTAGCAGCACTTTTTCGACTACCTCGGTGTAGATGAAGCCGTGCTCAATCAGCGCCTTGAAGAAGTCTATTATAGCCATGGCAGTAGCCATGGAAAGCGCTAGAAGGGCTACTATCTCGAAGGCCTCGTAGACTCCCGCCGCTACTCGTGCAAGCAGTCTCTCCTGGAAATGGTGCTCTCTAGCATCACTGGATGCCATAGCCTAGCAGCACCATGTGTTAACATATACCTGCTCCTAGGGATTTTATCCGGCACGTCGCTTACAAGCCGGAGACACGGCTAGCAGAGCATCCTAGACCCGAGGGGTAGGGAATCCTGCCAGGGGGTGTATGGCCGTGATGGAGTCCGGGCTAGTAGTTGTCTACGTGACCGCGCCTAGGGGTAAGGGTACGGAGATAGCCCGTAAGCTGCTAGAGGATAGGCTAGCGGCATGCATAAACATCGCCGAGGTGAACAGTATGTATTGGTGGCAGGGCAGGATAGAGGAGGACAAGGAGGACCTACTCGTGATAAAGACTACTGTGTCGAGGCTAGAGGAGCTCATACGCCGGGTCAAGGAGATACACCCGTACACAGTTCCTGAGGTGGTAGCACTCCCCGTGATAGCGTGCCTTGGCGACTATTGCCGCTGGGCCCGCGAGGAGACAAATCCCCAGAGAAATGTTTAAATACACTCACCTCTCCAGGATGGGTTTCCAAACATGGAGGCGCGTGGCTGGGCCCGTAGCTCAGCCTGGTAGAGCGGCGGGCTCTTAACCCGTAGACCAGCGGGCCTTCGGCCTGGCTGGGCGGAAGT
>DQVR01000075.1 GCA_015661645.1 Pyrodictium delaneyi | reverse complement strand
GAAGACCCCAGAGGGTTTATAGTAAGCTATGCGGTAGCCCTGAAGGCCCGGAGCCCGGTGAAAAAGCTATGCCACGGACGCGGCGGCAGCGCAGCAAGATAGTCGCCTTAGCCCTAGCAGGCTTCTTCATAGTACTCCTCTTCCTCGAGGTAGTAGCGATATTCTCGCCAGCACTG
Organism: Pyrodictium delaneyi; assembly: GCA_015661645.1. Classification (GTDB taxonomy): domain Archaea; phylum Thermoproteota; class Thermoprotei_A; order Sulfolobales; family Pyrodictiaceae; genus Pyrodictium; species Pyrodictium delaneyi_A. The sequence continues at coordinate 3,934 of DQVR01000075.1, read as the reverse complement.
ATAGGCATATTCCAGGGCAAGGCCTACAGCTATAGCGTAGTAGTGTTCGCGCCACCGAGCATGGAGCAACGGGCAGTCCAGGTAGCCAAGGATGTTGCTAGCCGCCTCGGCGTCGAGAACTACCGCATCGAGCCGGTGGAGGCAAACATAACATCAGGGTTAATGTCCATAGTACTGTTTGTCAACGATGAACCCGTACTAGTACTCTTTACAAGCAGCACCCAGGGTGTAGGAGAAGTGGTCTACCAGATAGCTACGCAACTGCTACCCCATGTACCGGACAACGCAACACTGCTCTACGCTGGCAGCGCTGGGTCATTCCTGCTGCCCAAGAACATGACACTAGTAGAGGAGTTCGTCAGGGACATCATAGCCTCACAGCCGCCTCACGGCAGTACTCCGGCGGAGACGAACACGACGCAAGGGTAGAGAAGCCCTAGCATCTGGGGTTAAACCTAGGCCCCCCGGGCTTGTCCTGGTCCACGCCAAAGACTATACCCTAAGTCTAGAGAACTTGCTCGGCCCCGGGGCCCCAGCAGTAGCTAGTACTACGGCGAGTGTGGGTCAGCGAGGTAGTAGAACAGCATGAGAGGAAGCAGAGGCGGCGACATCTCTAGACTAAGGGAGCGCGTGCTCCATACAGAGAACCTGCCACGGCTACTACTATGGCTAGCAGCGCCACTCATCGTGTCCGGGAGCGTCGAAGCCCTATACCAGGTAGTGGACACCTTCTGGCTCTCTAGGCTGGGCAGTGCAGCACTAGGCACGCCCATCGTGTCGTGGCCCTATCGCGGTATACTTGGGAGTATAGGCTTTGGCCTAGCCAGCTCGGTCTCAGCGCTAGCAGGGCAGTACATAGGAGCTGGGCGCTTCGACCGAGCATCGCGTGTTGTCGGCAACGTCTTGGGGATACTGCTAGCCATAGGTATACCGGCATCACTCGTCCTCGTTGCAGGCCTTAACCTCTACCTAGAGGCCATGAGGGTCCCAGACGACATACGTCCCTTGGCAGCTGTGTACATAATGGTGACAGTACTAACGATACCGCTAACATACATATACATGGTGTTCTCGTTTGCGCTTGCGGCAGCAGGAAATACACGAACACCCACAAAGATAAGCATAGCCTCGACTGTAACTAACGCTGTACTGGACCCGGTACTCATCTTCTGGGCCGGTATGGGCGTGTTAGGCGCAGCGCTCGCCACTGCAGCAGCGACAGCGCTTTCAGCAGGCTACGCGGTCTACAGCTTTGCTACGGGGCGGCACGGCTACCACATAAGACCTGCAGATTTAGTCCCTGAGAGGAGCCTCCTGCCTACAATCCTCCGGGTCTCGGGGCCAATTGTAGCCCAGAGGCTCGGCACAAACCTCGGCTTTGTGTTCATGGTTAGGATAATATCCGGGTTATCGACACCAGTAGTGGCAGCTTACTCCATAGGCCAGGTGATACTTAACATAGACCATATGATAGTAATGCCAATAGTACGCGCAACCGGAATCGTGGTAGCTCAGAGCCTCGGAGCCGGCATGACGCGGCGGAGCAGCCGCACAGTACTCGCAGGAAGCCTCATCATAGCCGGAGCAACCCTAGCCTACATAGCAGTGCTCCTAATCCTACGTGACCGATTCATATCCCTCTTTACCAGCGACCCACAGGTAGCAGCTGCAGCAAGGAACATGCTGACAATATTCGCACCTAGCATCATAGGCTTCAACATGTTCATGCTAGCAAACGTCGTAGCAAGGTCAAGCGGCCACACAGTATTCATGTCGCTTCTGGGCATAGCCAGGCTATGGCTGCTACGCGTGCCACTATCCTGGCTACTAGCATACAGCCTAGGACTTGGCGACCACGGGCTCTGGGCAGGAATGGCGATAAGCAACTACGTGACCGGAGCAATAGCGCTAGCCTGGCTCGCAAAGAGAAACTGGGCCAGAGCAGTAATAGGAGAATCAAATACAATAGCAACGGCAAGCATAGGCGGTAGATGATAGTTAATATGCTAGGCGTGCCGGGAACCCCCACAAGACTTTGGAGGATATGGGTCTACGTGCTAGTGTAGCACAGAGCCTGGGCGGCCGGGGGCTCGCGGCACCGTGTCTCGATAAGCATTACTGCTTGATACATAGTAGATATTATATTTGGCCTATTGGCCTTAAGTTCTGGAGCGGAGCCGCATAGAGTCTAATGAAACAATGGGTGTACAATGTTATGGGTAATAAGCATGTGCCTATCTCGATACTCGCAGCTATTCTAGTAGCGCTTCTCTCGGCAATACTAATAGGCTATATGCTATACAAGAACGTGGAAACATTATCCATACGCGTCGCTGGTATCGAAGAAGCAAACAAAGGCCTCCGAGCCATTGTGAAGGAGACCCTCCAGAGGCTCGAAGAGGTAGCGGTACGAGTAGATTCCATTAATAAGAAACTCACCAACTTGGAATCCAGCATAGATACCGTGGACAGAAAAACACAGACCTCAATAGAGGAGATAGAAAGTAGTATGGAAAGGGTGTTAGCAAGCACTAAGGTGGAGCTGCAAAAGCTAGCCGGCTCTATAGGAGCCCTAAAGGACCAGCTAGAAAATCTCAAAGAGAATGTGGCTAGGCTAGAAGAATCCGACAAGACGCTCTCCACAGCAGCCGCCAGCCTACAACAACAGCTCTCCAAGCTAGAGAAGCAAATAGCCAGCATCACAGATATGCTGGCCACACTACAGCAAGAGGTCACAGAGCTAGGCAGACAGGCCAGTTTTAACACAGAGAAGATAGCTGGTCTTGAAAAGCAGCTCTCCACAATGCATTTGATGCTTTCTAGTCTTAGGCAAGAGGTTGCAGCTCTTAGAGACACTACCACTAGCCTAGCAGAGCGTATCGATAAGCTTAACGCAGTGAGCACGACAGCCAATGAGACCGTTACTGTGGCTGAAAACGAGACGGCGGCAAAGAAGCTAAAATGGCTAATACTGGTATACATGGCTGCTGACAACAATCTGGAACACTATGCGATAAAAGACTTCAACGAGATGGAAGAGGTAGGGTCAACCAGCGATGTTGCAGTAATAGTGCTTATTGACAGAGCTAAGGGCTTTGATGAAAGTAACGGTGGCTGGACCAGTACCCGCGTATACTTTGTTACGAGAGACAATGACACAAACATAATAAGCTCAAAGCTACTCATAGACCTAGGCGAGCAGAGCACCAACGACCCTCGTCTACTCAGGTGGTTCGTAGAAAACATGACGGCAAGGTTCCCGGCTAGGCACGTCCTATTAGTGCTCTGGAACCACGGTGCCGGGGTCCTAGGCGGATTCGCTGTCGACATGGATTCCAGGCTCGGCGGCAAGACCATGGACGTGGTTGAGATAGCTAACGCGCTCCGCGGCCTCAAGGTGGACACTATAGGGTTCGATGCGTGCCTCATGGGAGGCTACGAGGTGGCTTACTACCTGCAGCACGTAGGCAAAATAATGGTAGCCTCTGCCGACACCGAGCCATTAGAAGGCTGGCCCTACAAGGACATAGTAGAGTACATAGCAAGCAACCCCGATGCAGACGAGGCCGAGGTAGCAGCAAGCATAGTACGGCTCTACGGCAAGAGCCTGGCAGAGTCAGGTATGCCAGCTACGCTTGTCGCATTAAACCTTACAGCACTACAAGCGGTGAACGAGGGGATAGCAGCACTATCGTACTACGTCTACATGCAGGAGGATGTATGGGCTCTAGCCCGCGCCATGGATGCAGCCGTGATGTACCCTCTCTCCGACCAGTACATGCTGTTCCTTGTGGGTGCTGCACAGTACGGCTACATAGACCTATACAACACCCTCGCTGTGGCTTACCAGCTAGCAACGGAGCGCACAAGGACAGTAATAGAGCAGCTAATAGCGGCTCTGGAGAACGCAGTAATAGCAAGCTACACTAACACG